>JANLQT010000081.1:0-6705 GCA_031368035.1 Rhodobacterales bacterium
GCCTCGGCGGTGTCAAAAGGCGCGATCCCCGTGACCTCGGCCCGGATCGCCGCCCGCAGGTCACCGGTGAAATCGGGGCCAATCATGGTGAATGCATCCTGAACAAGATTTCAGATATATTTTCATATCAACAGCTTGCACAACATTTCACGCGTGAAATCCCGCGCATTTCACGCGACCTGCCCCGCCGCCCAGCCCGAGGCCCAGGCCCACTGAAAGTTGTACCCCCCCAGCCAGCCCGTCACATCCACCACCTCGCCGACGAAATACAGGCCCAGCAGACCTTTCACTTCCATCGTCCGCCCGTCCAGCGCGCCTGTATCGACGCCGCCCAGCGTCACTTCCGCCGTACGGTAGCCCTCGCTGCCCACGGGGGTCAGAACCCAGTCCTGCATCCCCCTCGCCAAAGCATCCAAGGCTGCCCCCGGAATGGCGGAAACCGGCCCGTCCATCGCCTCGGCCAGATGTTTGGCCAGCCGCTCGGGCACCACTTCGGCCAGCAGGCTGCGCGTCATTTGCCGCCCGTTGCGAACTTTCCCGGCGCGCAGCACCGGCGCCAGATCCGCCCCGGGGACGAGGTTGACCCGGACCGACTGCCCCTCGCGCCAATAGTTCGACACCTGCAAGATGGCGGGCCCCGAGAGCCCCCGATGGGTGAACAGCACCGCGTTTTCAAAGGCCCGGCCTTCCACCGGCGTCACCCGCGCGCGCACCGAAACCCCTGCCAGGGGCGCGATCCAATCCAGTTCCTGCGTGGCAAAGGTCAGCGGCACCAGGCCCGGCCGGGTTTCCACCAGGGGCAATCCCTGCTCTTCGGCGATGCGATAGCCAAACCCGCTTGCCCCCATCTTGGGCACAGACTTGCCCCCCGTCGCCACGATCAGCGAGGGCGCGGCCTGCACCCCGCGCGCCGTTGCCACTTCCCACCCGGTGTCCGCGCGCCGCACCGACAGGATCTGACAATCGGTCCACAGCGCCCCGCCCGCCTGCAACAGATCGCGCAGCAACAGCGCCACGACCTGGGTGGCCGGCCCGTCACAGAACAACTGCCCCTCTTCCTTTTCATGCCAGGCGATCCCAGCGCCCGAAATCCGCGCCACCATGTCCCAGGGGGTGAACCGCTTCAGCGCCGACAGCGCAAACCGCGGGTTCTTCGAAAGGAACCGCTCTGCCGAGACCCCCAGATTGGTGAAATTGCACCGCCCCCCGCCCGAGATCCGGATCTTCTCGCCCGCCGCGCGTGCGTGATCAATGACCACCACCCGCCGCCCGCGCCGCGCGGCTTCGATCCCCGCCATCAGCCCGGCAGCACCTGCGCCAAGCACGATCACATCCCGATTGTCCATGCCCAACTCCTAGCAACCCTGCCTCGCCGCGTCCACCTCGCGCCCCGTTTTTCCCTCTTGCAGCCCCCTAAAGCCTTCGCTAAACCCCGCCGCAGTTGGGGCGTCGCCAAGCGGTAAGGCATCGGTTTTTGGTACCGACATTCGGAGGTTCGATCCCTCCCGCCCCAGCCAACTCCCAAGCCAGTCCCCCCGCCCGCGCCCCGGCCAATGCCCTGTCATCTGATGCGAAATTCCCATGGTCCCCGGAAGCAAGCCATGCTTTGCTCTGTCGCGCAGGCCCGGGGGGAGCAAACGATGGCGGACATTCTGAAACTGACAGCATCCGGGATTCTGCCCGAAGTCGGCGCGCTGCTGATCGGCCGGGTCTGGTCCGATGCGGCAGATGGCCCCTGCCCTGTCCTGCTGCGCGGCGATCAGGTGCTGGACCTGTCCGATCTGTCGCCCACCCTGTCCGGCCTTCTGGAACGGGACGATCTGATCCCCGCCCTTACCGGGCGCTTTCCGGTTCTGGGGCTGCTGGACGGGTTTCTGGACGGCAGCCTGGGCCAACTTCTCGCGCCGTGCGATCTGCAAGCCATCAAGGCCGCCGGAGTGACCTTTGCCGGGTCCATGATCGAGCGAGTGATCGAGGAACGCGCCAAGGGCGATCCCGCCCGCGCCGAGGTGATCCGGGCGGAACTGGCTGACCTGCTGGGCGGCAGCCTGAAAGGCGTCGTGCCGGGGTCCGAGGCGGCGACGGCAGTCAAGGCCAAGCTGCAGGCCGCCGGAATGTGGTCGCAGTATCTGGAAGTTGGCATCGGTCCCGATGCCGAGATTTTCACCAAGGCCCAGCCGATGTCCGCCCTTGGTTGCGGCGCGGATATCGGCGTGCACCGCGCCTCGCACTGGAACAACCCCGAACCGGAAGTCGTGCTGGCGGTGAACTCTCAAGGGCGCATCTGCGGCGCGACGCTTGGCAACGACGTGAACCTGCGCGATGTCGAGGGCCGCTCGGCGCTGCTGCTGGGCAAGGCCAAGGACAACAACGGCGCGGCGGCAATCGGGCCGTTCCTGCGACTGTTTGACGGTGCCTTCACGCTGGCCGTGGTGGAACGCCTGCACGTCACCCTGAAAATCACCGGCGAGGATGGATTCCTGTTGGAGGCGCATTCCGACATGGGCCAAATCTCTCGTCCGCCCGCCCAGATCGTGGCGCAGGCGATCAATGCCAGCCACCAGTATCCCGACGGGTTCATGCTGTTTCTGGGCACGATGTTCGCGCCCACCAAAGACCGGGACGCGCCGGGTCAGGGCTTCACCCACCATCCGGGCGACCTTGTGGAAATCGCCTCCGGCCCGCTGGGGCGGCTGGTGAATGTAACACGCGCCTGCGACGAAATCGCGCCCTGGACCTTCGGCGCCGGGGCCTTGATGCGCAATCTGGCGCGGCGCGGACTGCTGTAGCCAGCGGCCGCGCCCTCAGGGGTCACGCCGCAGCTTGCAGGCGGGCCAGCACATCCAGCATCGCTGGCGAGGGGTCGGCATGGTGGTGGACCACCTTCCAGCCCGCCACTTGCCGACGATAGATGTTGGTGACCCGGCACTCCAGCGTGGCCGTAAGCCCGCCCAGGGTCAGCGGACCGGTTTCCTCTCCGATTTCGTAGGCCATGTCGCCTGCGACCTGGATGTGCTGGTTCGTCAACCGCACATCGCCGCCCGAGGCGATCCCGGCGACCCGGTCGAAACTGCCGGCGATCTGCGACCAGCCGGTGTCGCGCCCCCCGATCGGATGCAGGGCCGTGACCTCCGCCTCATGCGCCCAGATCGACGCCATCGCCCCCACTTCGCCGTTCGCCATCCGGTTCAGGGCCACGTAAAAGGCCCTTGAGGCCGCGCGCACATCATCTTCCGCCGACATGTCCGTCTCCTTTGGTTGGTGTCAGTGTAGATAGATTTACGCCACACGACTTAGATTTCTAGGTTGTTTTCTGCGGTTTTATGGTCATAAATGGACAAATGTCCACATGGCCCCCTTTTGCGCCGCGCCAGAATGTCACCCCCGTCGCCTATGCGCCGCCTGCCGGCTATGCGCTCGATGTCGAGATCTATCCCGCTGGCGAGTTGCGGCGACGCGCCGGCGATGTCGCGCAGCGTGGCTTCGAGCGAATCGATTTCCACTGCCTGTTGCTCGTGACCGCCGGGCCTTACGTGCATCTGGTGGACTTTGTATCCCTGCCCTGCCCGCCCGGAACGCTTCTCGTTCTGCAACCGGGTCAGGTGCATCATTTCGGCGACCTGACGCAGATCGAAGGTTGGCTGGCGATCCTTCGCGCGGACCTGCTGGCGCCGTCCGGTGCTGGCGCCCCCTACGCCAGAGCAAGCCTGCCGCTGCAAATTCTCGAAGCCCTTCCCAGCCGGCTCCGGCTGCAGCCGGCAGCGCAATCGGCATTGATCCAAAATCTTGAACGTCTTGCCCAAGACGCCGCGGGCCCTGCAAACGAAACGCGCAATGCCCTGATGCGGGCCGAAGTCGAAGCCCTGGTTTTGCGGCTGCAACTTGATCATGCGGCCTTGGAACCCCCGCCCAGCGCCCAGACTTCAGCGCTTCAGCGTTTCCGCCGCTTTCGGACCCTTGTCGAGCTGGAGTTTCGCCGCGAGCATGGTGCAAGCCACTATGCGGCGTGCCTGGGCTGTTCAGAGCGGAGCTTGGCCCGGGCGGCGCTTTCGGCGACGGGCCGCAGTGCAAAAGAGGTCGTGACCGCAAGGGTCATGCTGGAGGCCAAGCGCCTGTTGGTGCATTCGCGGCTCAGCGTGGAAAGCATCGGCCATGAGATCGGCTTCAGCGAGGCGACGAATTTCGTCAAGGCGTTCCGGCGCGAAACCCGCTTGTCGCCCGGCGCATTCCGCGCCCAGTTCACGCGCCGCAACCCGGAACCCTGACCGGTGCGGGACCTGTCAGAGGGCCTACGCGTCCTTCAGAAGGTCCAGAACCATCGCCGGCGGCACGTCTTCGGCCACAAACGCCTCGCCGATGCCGCGCGCCAGAATGAACCGCAGCCGCCCGTCCACCACCTTCTTGTCCTGCCCCATCAGCGCCAAAAGCGCTTCCGGCCCCGGCAGATCGCCCGGAATGTCGGCCAGATCGGTCTTCATCCCCATCGCCTTCAGATGCGCCCTGACGCGGCTGGGAACTTCCTGCGAACAAAAGCCCAGACGCTGGCTTAGCGCAAAGGCCAACGCACAGCCGATGGCGACGCCCTCGCCATGCAGCAGGCGGTCCGAATAGCCGGTGGCCTTTTCCAGCGCGTGACAGAAGGTATGACCAAGGTTCAACAGCGCGCGCTCGCCCTCTTCGGTCTCGTCCCGCTCGACAATGCCCGCCTTCATCTCGACGCTGCGGGTCACAGCCCGCAAGCGAGCCACCTTGTCGCCGTGTGCCATGCCATGGGCGGCGCCCTCCAGCCAGTCAAAGAAGGCCGCATCCCCCAAAAGCCCGTATTTCACCACCTCGCCATAGCCGGCCAGAAAATCGCGGGGGGGCAGCGTGTCCAGCACGTCGATATCGGCCAAGACCAGAACAGGCTGATGGAACGCCCCGATCAGGTTCTTGCCATGCGTGGAATTGATCCCGGTCTTGCCGCCGACCGAGCTGTCAACCTGGCTCAGCAGCGTCGTCGGCACTTGCACGAAGCGAACGCCGCGCCGCAGCACAGCCGCAGCGAAGCCCACAAGATCGCCGATCACCCCGCCGCCAAGCGCCACCACGATATCGCGGCGCTCGACCTTCTGCTCCAGCAGCCAGTCCACCGTGCGGCTGAACTGCGGCCAGCCCTTGGTTTGCTCGCCCGGTGGCAGGCTTAGCGCCGTCGAGGCAATGCCTTCTTCGGCCAGCGCCGCCTGAAACGCGCCCAGATGCTGCGCAGCGACGGTTTCATCGGTGACGATCGCCACGCGCCTGCGCCGCAGCAATGGCGCAATTTCCGCGCCGGCCCGGCCCAGCAGTCCTTGCCCTATTCGAACCTCGTACGACCTTGCGCCAAGCCTCACCGGTACCACATTCATCCTGTCATGTCTCCAGCACGTCGTCGCGGGTTGTCAGCGCCTCGGTGACACGGCGGGCCATGTCATCGACCGACAGATCGGCCGCCGAATCCACGGTGAGATCGGCTTCGGCATAGGCGGGCAGCCGCGCCTCATACAGCGCGCGCAAGGTCTCGCGCGGGTTTGGTGTGCGCAGCAAGGGCCGTGTGGTCTTGTGGCGCACCCGGTTCCAAAGCAGCTCCAGATCGGCCCGCAGCCAGACCGACACGCCAAAATCATGGATCATCTGCCGGTTGGGGCCGGACAGGAATGCGCCTCCCCCGGTGGACAGCACCGCCGGCTCGCCTTTAAGCAGGCGCACCAGCACTTCGCTTTCGCGGGCGCGAAAGAACGCCTCGCCGTCGCGTTCAAAGATTTCCGCGATGGACCGGTCGGCGGCGCGGGTGATCTCGTCATCCGAATCGCGGAACGGCACGCCCAATTGGCGGGCCAGAGCCGTGCCGACTGCCGTCTTGCCCGCACCCATCATGCCCACCATCACCACAGTTTTCTGCAACCGCGCCATCTGCCCACCGCGCCCTTCCCTCGCGCTCCTTCGCTCATGCACGAAGATTTCAGCCTGAATGGCGTGAAGTCGCGGCAAAAGCCATATATATGTGGCGGCAAGCCCCGTTAGGGGCAAGAGCAGTTGGAAAGGCCGGGTCCAACCGGCGGGCAGGGGCAAGCGAATGTTGAGGCTGATCAAGGTGGTGCTGGTGCTGGCCGTGGTGGGGCTGATCGGGCTGACGGCTTACGCCTATCTGGGCCTGAGCGCGCCTGCCGCGCAGGAAACCCGCGTCCCGGTGACGCTGAATGTGGATTAAGGCCGCGCTTCTGGTCCTTCTGCCTGGGGCCGCCTTGGCGGAAGAGCCCTTGTCGGCCATCGACTGGCTGTCGCAATCGCTGTCGGTGCCGCAGGCGGTGGCCTTGCCGAAAGCCAGCGTCGGCGGCGTGATCGCCACGCCCGATGTCACGGTGCAAAGCCTGGGCCAGCCGGTGGCGGACGCGATCGGCATCCTGTCGGCCAAGCTGACCGGCCTGCCCCACAACCTGTGGGGCGATGCCCCCGCGGCCGAGATCGAGGCGCTGATCAACGCCGCCTCCTCGGACAATCTGCCAGCATTGCAAGGTCTTTTGACCACGCTTCTGCTGGCCGAGGCCCAGGCGCCGATGGATTCGGGCCCCGCCCCGCAGGTGCTTTTGACCCGGATCGACAAGCTTCTGGCACTGGGCGCGCTGGATCAGGCCCATGCGCTGATCGAGGCGGCAGGGCCGGCAAGCTCGCCCGGCATGTTCCGCC
>JANLQT010000095.1:0-5899 GCA_031368035.1 Rhodobacterales bacterium
CCGCAACGCCTCGTCCTGGGTGCAGACGCCGACGGGGCAGGTATTGGACTGGCACTGGCGCACCATGATGCAGCCCATCGAAATCAGCGCCGCCGTGCCGATGCCGTATTCCTCGGCCCCCAGCATCGCCGCCATCACCACATCGCGGCCCGTCCGCAGGCCGCCATCGGTCCGCAGCGTCACCCGCTCGCGCAGGTTGTTCATCGACAGCACCTGATGCGCCTCGGTCAGCCCCATCTCCCACGGCAGACCGGCATATTTGATGCTGGTCGCCGGCGAGGCGCCAGTGCCGCCGTTGTGGCCCGAAATCAGGATCACGTCGGCCTTGGCCTTCGCCACCCCTGCGGCAATTGTCCCCACACCGCTGGACGACACCAGTTTCACCGTCACCTTGGCGCGCGGGTTGATCTGCTTCAGGTCATAGATAAGCTGAGCCAAATCCTCGATCGAGTAGATGTCATGGTGCGGCGGCGGCGAGATCAGCGTCACCCCCGGCGTCGAATGCCGCAGCCGAGCGATCAGCGCCGTGACCTTCATCCCCGGCAACTGCCCGCCCTCACCGGGCTTGGCCCCCTGCGCGATCTTGATTTCCAATTCTTCACAGGCGTTCAGATATTCCGCCGTCACGCCAAAGCGCCCGGATGCCACCTGCTTGATCTTGGCACTGGGGTTGTCGCCGTTCGGTTCCGGGTGGAAATGCGCCGGATCCTCGCCGCCCTCGCCCGAGTCGGACTTCGCGCCGATCCGGTTCATCGCCACGTTCAGCGTCTTGTGCGCCTCCGGAGACAGCGCCCCAAGGCTCATCCCCGGCGTCACAAAGCGCTTGCGGATCGAGGTGATCGATTCCACCTCGTCAATCGGCACCGCCTTGCCCAGCGTCTTGATGTCCAGCAAATCGCGCAGATGGATCGGCGGATTGGCCCGCATCGCGGCGGAATACTGCTTCCACAGATCATAGCTCGCCCGGTCGCAGGCCGATTGCAGCATGTGGATCGTCTGCGCTTCCCAGGCGTGCTTCTCGCCTGACCGCCGCGCCGTGTAGAACCCGCCGATGGGCAGAACATCCGACCCACCGCGCCAGCCCTTGGCGTGCACTTCCTCGACCTTGATCTGCAAACCGGCCAGACCAATCCCCGAAATGCGGCTCTGCATCCCCGGGAAATACTCAGCCACCAGCGCCCGGCTCAGCCCCACGGCTTCAAAGTTGAGGCCACCCCGGTAGGACGACACCACCGAAATCCCCATTTTCGACATGATTTTCAGCAGCCCCGCATCGACGGCATCCCGATACCGCCGCATCGCGTCCAGCAAAGTGCCTTGCACCAGCCCCCGGTTCACCCGGTCCGCAATGGAATCCTGCGCCAGATAGGCGTTGACCGTCGTGGCCCCCGACCCGATCAGCACCGCGAAATAATGCGGATCAATGCACTCCGCCGACCGCACGTTGATCGAGCAGAACGTCCGCAGCCCTTTCCGCGTCAGCCAGGAATGAATGGCGCTGGTCGCCAGAATCATCGGCATCGCAACCTTGCCCGGCCCCTGATGTTCATCGGTCAGCACCAACTGCCCGGCGCCCGACCGCACCGCATCCTCTGCCTCGGCCCGGATGCGTTCCAGCCCCAGACGCAACGCTTCCGGCCCGCCATCCGCCGGGAAGGTGCAGTCGATATGCGCCACCTGCGCGCCAAAGCGCTTCACCAGCACGTCAAACTCGCCGTTCGCAATGAACGGGCTTTCCAGGATCAGGATCTCCGCCTGACTGGAGTTCTCATCCAACACATTCCGCAAATTCCCGAACCGGGTCTTCAAACTCATCACCCGGCCTTCGCGCAAGCTGTCAATCGGCGGGTTCGTCACCTGAGAGAAATTCTGCCGGAAATAGTGACTAAGCGGGCGGTAGACATGGCTCAGCACCGCCGGCGGCGTGTCGTCCCCCATGCTCGCGATCATCTCTTTGCCGTCCTCGGCCATCGGCGCCAGAACTTGCTCCAGCTCCTCCACCGAATACCCCGCCGCGATCTGCCGCTTGCGCAGGTCCGCGCCGCTGAACATCGCATGCTCCGGCACATCCCGCAGCAGCGAGTTCAGATCGACCACCTTGTTGACCCAAGTCCCATAAGGATTGGCGGCGGCCAGTTTGTCCTTCATCGCCGCGTCGTGGTAAAGCTTGCCCTCCAGCATATCGACCGCGATCATCTGCCCCGGCCCCAGCGCGCCCTTCTCGCGCACCGTGGCTTCATCCACCGGCACCATCCCGGCCTCAGACCCCGCGATCAGCATCCCGTCGCCGGTGATGACATAGCGCATCGGCCGCAGCCCGTTCCGGTCCAGCCCGCCACAAACCCAGCGCCCGTCCGTCATCGCCAAGGCTGCCGGCCCATCCCAGGGCTCCATCACCGCGTTGCAATAGGCATACATGTCCGCCCAGGCCTGCGGCATGTCGGTGGTGGCCTTTGACCACGCCTCCGGCACCAGCATCGTCTTGGCCATCGGCGCCGACCGCCCCGACCGCACCAGCACCTCGAATACCGCATCCAGCGCGCCGCTGTCCGACGTCCCGCTCGGGATGATCGGCTTGATATCCTCGGCCGCGTCGCCAAAAGCGTCACTGGACATGCGGATTTCGTGGCTTTTCATCCAGTTGATGTTGCCCTTCAGCGTATTGATCTCGCCGTTGTGCGCCAACATCCGGAACGGCTGAGCCAGCCACCATTGTGGGAAGGTGTTGGTCGAATAGCGCTGGTGATAGATCGCAAACGCGCTCTCGAACCGCTCGTCCATCAGGTCCGGGTAGAACGTCGCCACCTGTTCAGCCAGCATCATCCCCTTGTAGATGATGCTGCGGCACGACAGCGAGCACAGGTACATCCCCTGAATCCCCGCCGCATTCGCCGCCTTCTCGATCCGCCGCCGGATGATGTACAATTCCCGCTCGAACTGCTCCTCATCGATCTTCTTCTCGCAGCGGATCAGAATCTGCTCGATTTCGGGCCGCGTCGCGTTGGCCTTCTCGCCCAGCACCACGGTGTCCACCGGCACATGCCGCCAGCCATAGATGTAATGCCCCATCCGCAGGACTTCCGTCTCCACGATGGTCCGGCAGCGTTCCTGCGCGCCAAAATCGGTCCGAGGCAAGAACACCTGCCCCACAGCGATCAGCTTGGCCACGTCCGGCTCATGCCCGGTCCGCCGCACCTGGTCATAGAAGAACTTGACCGGGATCTGCACATGGATCCCCGCCCCGTCCCCGGTCTTGCCATCTGCATCGACCGCGCCCCGGTGCCAGACCGCCTTCAGGGCCATGATGCCGCTTTCCACCACCCGCCGCGACGGCTTGCCGGAAATTGCCACCACCAGCCCCACGCCGCAGGACGAATGTTCGTCTTCGGCCTTGTAGAGACTGTTTTCATCCATGAAGGCGCGCTTGGCTTCTTCAGCTTGCACCCAGGCTTGGTCAAATTGCGTCATGGCAGAACCCTCATGGTGTCAAAGAAAAGGACGCCGCTTCGGCATCGCAGTCGAACAGTGGCAGCGTCGATTGGAACCCGGTTGACCCGGCCTTGAAGAACTTCACCGGCGCATTTTCCCACGGGATCCAGCTTCCGTCCGGTTGTTCAAACTCGACATGGCCGGACAGGAAGGTCCGCCACTCGTCCGAAATGAACTCGGTGCCCTTGGAATGGTCGATCACGCTGCCGTCGCGGGCGTCGGTCATGGTGTATTCATATTCGGTCTGCTTCAGCGTGACCCCGTCGATGGTCACCAACTTGCCGGTCACCCGGTCAAACCCTTTCACCGTCGCATGCCGCCCGTCGCTGCGCGTCAGGTTGAAATCGAACGTGTCCAGCCCATTGGCCAACAGATCGCTGAACGACGCGGCGTCCTTCGGGTTCGGGTCCATGGTTTCCTTGGTCGGCGGGTCGATCTGATAGCTTTCCAGCCACTGCGCCTCGCGGTCGATCTTGGACAGGAAGGTCGGCCCGTTCGATCCGAAATCCGCGCGCCATTGCTCGCCCTTGGCATCGCCCTCGCAAGTGTAGAAATGCGAGACCATGCAGCTGCGCTCCTGCACCGTCAGAAAGGTCGTGCAGCCCTTGGGCGGCGTGAAATTGGCCGCCGTCGCCGGGGCGGCAAGCAGCATCAGGGGCAGGGCAAGGGTTTTCATCATGGCTTCTCCAAGGGGCACCGGTCCGGCCAGTCTAGCGCAGGTTCGGCCCGCAGAAGGCAGGTTTAGTTGTCACAAAATCCGGCGCAAAACGGCCTGCGGCAGTCACGAGACCGTGGCGGCCGGTCAGCGCCGCCAGCCGCCTTGGCAAGGGTTTGGTCACAAGGGTCACGTCTTGCACTCCTTCGGGTCAGCCCCGCTGACCTATTGACGTCTCAAGGTTCCGCGCGCGCCATCTGGATGAAATACAGATGTAATACGCAAAAAATACGCTGTGCATTCACTCTGCAGCCACGCTCGCCGGCTGCGCCAGCCAGCCCAGAATCGACTCCGCCGCCTCGCGCCCGTCGCGGATCGCCCAGACCACCAGGCTTGCCCCGCGCACGATGTCGCCCGCCGCATAGACGCCGGGCAGGTTGGTCGCATGGCTGCGGAAATCGGCCTTGATTGTGCCCCAGCGGGTCACGGCCAGTTCCGGCACGCCCCACAGCCCCGGCAGGTCCTCCGGCTCGAAGCCCAGCGCCTGCACCACCAGATCGGCCGGCTCGACATAATCCGCGCCCTCGATCAGTTCCGGGCTTTGCCGACCCGAGGCATCCGGCGCGCCAAGACGCATCTTCTGCACCATCACGCCTTGAACCGCCTCGCCGCCGGTGAAGCCTTTGGGCGCCGTCAACCACACGAATTCGACGCCTTCTTCCTCGGCATTCAGCACCTCGCGCTGGCTGCCCGGCATGTTGGCTTTATCCCGCCGATACAGGCACTTGACAGAAGTTGCCCCCTGCCGGATCGCCGTGCGCACACAGTCCATCGCCGTATCGCCACCGCCGATGACCACGACGCGCTTGCCCTTGGCATTCAGCTCACCCGAGTCATAAGCCTCCACGTCATCGCCAAAGCTTTTGCGGTTGCTCGCCGTCAGATAGTCCAGCGCCCTGACCATGCCGCGCGCGCCCACGCCCGGCGCCTGAATGTCGCGCGACTTGTAAACACCGGTGGCGATCAACACCGCATCATGTTGGCCCCGGATCGCGTCAAACGACATGTCCTCGCCGACCTTGCAGTTCATCACAAAGATGACGCCCGCCGCCTCAAGCTGTTCAATGCGCTGCATCACCACCGGCTTTTCCAGCTTGAAACTGGGGATGCCATAGGTCATCAGCCCGCCCGCCCGGTCATAACGGTCATACACCGTGACCTGTATCCCGCGCCGCCGAAGCACATCCGCCGCCGCCAGCCCGCCCGGCCCCGCGCCAATAATTCCAACGCTTTCCGCCCGATCCGCCATCGGCTTGATCGGCTTCACCCAACCGTTTTGCCAGGCCAGATCGGTCAGATACTTTTCCACCGAGCCGATTGTCACCGTGCCATGGCCAGACTGTTCGATGACGCAATTGCCCTCGCACAGCCGGTCCTGTGGGCAAATCCGCCCGCAAATCTCGGGGAAGGTGTTGGTGGCCTGGGACAGCTCGTAAGCTTCCTCCAGCCGCCCCTCGGCGGTCAGGCGCAGCCAGTCGGGGATGTTGTTGTGCAAAGGGCAATGCGACTGGCAGAACGGCACGCCGCACTGGCTGCACCGCCCGGCCTGCTCGGCAGCCTTCTGCGCCGCGAACTCGCGGTAAATCTCGTGGAAATCCTGCGCGCGCAAGGTGGCCGGGCGCTTCTCGGGCGTCTCCTTGCCCAAGGTCACGAATTTCAACATGCGCTGCACGGCCATGGGAAAGCCCCCGGTTG
>JANLQT010000122.1:0-7336 GCA_031368035.1 Rhodobacterales bacterium
TCGTGGACAGCTCTGCCGATGTGACGACCGAACAGGCGAATGCCGGCACAGATACCGTCCAAGCCTCGACCACCTGGACGCTGGGCGCGAACTTCGAAGCACTGGTGCTGACCGGGACGCTGAACATCAACGGTACCGGCACCACAAGCGCCGACAGCCTGACCGGCAACTCGGGTGCAAACTCACTCTCGGGGCTTGACGGCAAAGATTCCATCCTGGGTGAGGGCGGCAACGACACGCTGAACGGCGGCGGCGGGGCTGATACGATGGACGGCAGCACCGGCAACGACGTCTTCGTCGTCGACAACATCGGCGATGTGCTGATCGAAGCGTCGAACGGCGGCACTGACGAGGTTGACGTGTCGGTCAGCTACTCCCTTCTGACCAACTTCGAGAACCTGACCCTGACCGGATCGGGCCTTGTCGATGGCACCGGCAATACCGTGGCCAACGTGCTGACCGGCAATGCGCAGGCCAACCACCTGTTCGGGCTGGATGGCAATGACACGCTGAACGGCAATGACGGCAACGACACGTTGGACGGCGGCATCGGCGCGGACAGCCTGTCGGGCGGTCAAGGCGACGACGTCTACTATGTGGACAACATCGGCGACAAGGTGATCGAACCGGGCACCGGCGGCGCCGATCTGGTGTTCTCCACCGTGACCTTCACGATCGGCACCGGGGTCGAGAACATGACCCTGACTGGCGCTGCCGCCATCAACGGCATCGGCAACTCGCTGGTGAACGTGCTGACCGGCAATGACGCCAACAACCTGCTTCAGGGCCTGGGCAGCGCCGACACGATCTATGGCGGGCTTGGCAATGACACGCTGGACGGCGGCTCGGACATCGACAGCCTGGTCGGCGGCGACGGCAACGACACCTATGTCGTGGATTCGGTGTCGGATGTGGTGGTCGAAACGTCGACCGGCGGCACCGACCTGATCCAGTCCTCCGTCACCTGGACGCTGAGCGGCAACTTCGAGAACCTGACCCTGACAGGGTCATCGAGCATAAATGCTTCGGGCAATGGGGCGAATAACTCGCTGCTTGGCAACTCTGGCACCAACAGTCTGGTCGGCAGCGGTGGCGACGACACTTTGAACGGCGCCGGCGGCAATGACACCCTGAACGGAGGCAGCGGCGATGACAGCCTGATCGGCGGCGCCGGAAACGATATGTTCACCGTTGACAGCGCTGGCGACATTCTGGTGGAAGCGACCAATGGCGGCACCGATACGGTCAGCACTGTGGTCGCGTGGACCCTTGCCAACGAGTTCGAGAACCTGACCCTTACGGGTGGCGCCTACATCAGCGGCACCGGCAACGGCGTGGCCAATATCATCACCGGCAACTCGGGCTACAACGAGCTGGACGGCTTGGGCGGCAATGACACGATCTACGCCGGATCGGGCGAAGACACACTCGACGGCGGCATCGGCAACGATTCCATGGTCGGCGGCGATGGCAATGACACCTATTACGTCGACAGCACCACCGATGTGATCTCGGAAACCTCTTCGGGCGGTTCCATGGACGTGGTCATCTCGTCGGTCAGCTATACGCTTGCCACCTATATCGAGACGCTGACCCTGACCGGAAGCGCCGTCAGCGGCACCGGCAACTCTTCGGCCAATGACATTGAAGGCAACAGCTCGTCCAACACGCTTTACGGCGGATCGGGCAATGACACGCTGAACGGCTTCAACGGCAACGACACGATCGACGGCGGCACCGGCAATGACACCATGACGGGCGGCGCCGGCAATGACACCTATTATGTCAACTCGTTGACCGATGTTGTTACCGAAACCTCGGGCGGCGGGCATGATGTCGTGATTTCGACCGTGACCTGGACATTGGGTACGGAATCCGAAGATCTCACGATCAACAGCAGCAGCGCGCTGAACGGCACCGGCAATGCCTATGCCAACATCCTGATCGGCGGGTCGGGGGTCAACATCCTGAACGGCGTGGACGGCAACGACAGCATCACCGGCGGCGCAGGCAATGACTCGCTGACTGGCGGCGCGGGGGTGGACCACTTCATCTACAACTCGGCCTCCAGTTCAGGCACCGACACGATCGCCGACTTCACATCCAGCGACTTTATCGAACTGGAAGGACTGCTTGTCGGAGGAATCTTCACCTACCTTGGATCTGGTGCCTTCACTGCCAGCGGCCATACCGAGGCGCGCTATACCAGCAGCTCGGTCCAATTCGACTTTGGCGGCGATGGCACGGTGGACATGACGATCAAACTGACCGGCATCACCGATCCCAACCAGTTGGCGACGAACGATTTCCTGTTCACCTGATCGGTTCGGACTGCAAAGCTTGGCGCGCGGACCTTTCGGGGCCCGCGCGTCTTGCGTTCAGGCCGGCAAAAGCACGCGCGCCTCAAAACCCTTCAGCGTGCTGCGGGCCGCGTCAAATCGGCCAAAGCCGCGCTGGACAAGGCTTGGGAAGACATTGAACAACTCGTCCCGTTCTGTGTCATCCAACCCGCCGATGCTGCGTGCGCCGGGCTGGAAGCTTTCGCTCCACGCGCCATCGGCGAGCACGAGTTCGTGCTGGTCGAACAGGATGTGGATATAGGTCACTTCCGTCAGCCGCTCGGCGCGGATGCCCGGCAGACGGGTCAGGTGCTGGGCCCGAACCAACACTTCATCCTCGCCAAAAAGCAGCTCCGCACGCGGATCGCTCTGCAGCATCCGGTGCTGGCGCGACACCAGCATGTCTTTCTGCGGCAAGCCCTGCCCCAACGCGCCCTTGCCAATGCGGATCGGCTGCAGGCTGGGGTCGGCAAGCAATTCAGCTTCGCGCAGGCTGCGCGCGCCAATCCAGCGGATGGCCTGCAGCCCGTGATCCCGGGTGTGCACCAGATCGCCGATTTTCAGGTTCTCGATGGCGCGCGCGCCCTTGGCTGTCGCAATCCTTGTTCCGGGGGTAAAACAGACAACGACGCGTTCGATATTCGTGAACGAGAGTGTTCCGAGGACATGGCCTTGCGCATCCAGAAACTGGACAGTGCCGTTTTCGCGGTTCAAGGGATCATAGACGATGTGGAACGGCGCGCCGCCGGTCAGGTCCAGCACATCGGTTTCGGTTCCCGTTTCCGACCCGTCGATCGTGTCTCCGATACCGCCAATGCCGGCAAATATCGTGTCAGAGCCGTCGCCGCCAGACAGAAGGTCGGCCCCAGCGCCGCCCGTAACCTGGTCATCACCAAAGCCGCCGTAAAGCGAATCTGACCCATCGCCGCCAAACAGCAGGTCAAGCCCGTCGCCACCATAGGCAAGGTCATTTCCGGCGCCGCCGTCCAGGCTGTCGTTGCCCGCGCCTCCGCCAAGGCTGTCGGCCCCGTCTCCTCCGAACAGCCTGTCATTGTCGGCCCCGCCAAACAGCGAGTCATTGTCGGCGCCGCCATAAAGCGTGTCCGCCCCGGCATCACCGCTCAGCGTGTCGTTGCCCGACCCGCCATCCACCAGGTCCAGCCCGTCGCCGCCGCCCAGGCTGTCATTTCCTGCATCGCCAAAGACGCTGTCGTCTCCGGCGTTGCCAAGAACCGTGTCATTGTCGGCGCCGCCTTAAAGAATGTCGTTGCCAGCGAGGGCGTCGATATAATCGTTCCCGGCGTTGCCGTAGAAGATATTGGTGAAGACGTCTCCGGTAAGACCCTGCTGGTCAAAACCCGTCAGGGTGTCATTGAAGGCAGAGCCGTAGATCCCGTCCACACCCGACAGCACATCGCCCTGCGCGTCGCCATAAAGCGCGACCCAGGTGTTCAGATTGACGGAAACGGCAGCCCCGGACTGCGAATAGTCCAGATAATCCAGGCCCTGCCCGCCGAAAAGCGTATCAACCCCCGCACCGCCTGCCAGCGTATCATCCCCGTCCCCCGCCGAGATGGAATCATTGCCGGCGCCACCCGAGATGAAGTTGGCAGCGCTGTCGCCGACAAGGGTATCGGTAAACGAGGTCCCGATCACGTTCTCGACGCCGGTGATCGTGTCCCCGGCGGCATCGCCCCCAAAATTCGAGGTCGAGGACAAGGTGACATTCACGCCAGAGGTGGAGGCGGAATAATCCACCGTATCCAACCCGGTGCCGCCGTCCAGGCTGTCGCTGCCACTGCCGCCGACCAGCGTGTCGTAATCGGCCCCGCCGAACAGGCTGTCCTTGCCCGCGCCGCCCGACAGGCTGTCCGCACCAGCGGCGCCGGAAAGCACGTTGGCACTGCCATCGCCGACCAGCGTATCGGCCGAACCTGAACCGGACAGGTTCTCGATCCCGGTCAGCGTGTCGCGCGATGCATCGCCGCCCGACCCGGCGCCCGATGTCAGACTGACGCTCACCCCCGAAGAAGAGGTCGCATAATCCGCCGTATCGGTGCCCGCGCCCCCATCAAGGCGATCGTTTCCCGAACCACCCACCAAGGTGTCGTTGTCATCGCCGCCATAGATCGAATCGTTGTTGCCCGCGCCGTAAAGCAAGTCGTTGCCAGCGGCACCATAAATGGTGTCGTTGCTGGAAGTGCCGGTCAGGGTATCGTTCCCCGACGTGCCGGTCAGCGTTGCCATGCCTGCGCCTGTGTTGCGCCCGGGTTGACCCAGATCGCGGTTCTGCTCACCCAAACTCTAGCTGCCGGGAACCCCGACGGCTAGAGTTTTCGGCCAGAAGGCGCTGAAAACGTGGCCATGTGGCGCGCGGGCCGAGTGGCAGCGCCCGCGCGCCGGGACAAGTTGAGCGTCAGCCGACGGCCTTTGCGGCAGTCTTGGTCCGCAGTTCTTCAACCGAGTGAACCTCCAGCCGCGCAGCCCCGGCCCATTCGCGGGTTTTCACCATGGGATTTTCCAGCCGCTTCTTCGCCTCCGGGATGGCTTCGGCATATTGCGGCAGCCATTGGGCCTGGGCGACCAGCATCTCATCCACCATCTGCCAGACCTCTTCCGGCGTGCAGATCGCCCCAACCAGCGGGTCATGCAGGACCGACAGTTTCAAGAGTTCCACATCGCCCGTCACGGCTGCCTTCATCCCCATGCGCTGCACGTTGATCGAAGCGGAACAGGTCGCGGCGCAGGCATCCGGCAGGGTAATTCCTTCGGCCATGTTGATGCCGAAACGGTCCACGAAACCAGGGCTTTCAATGATGCAATCTTCGGGCAGGTTGCGGATCACTCCGCCGTTCTTGACGTTGAAATGCCCGCGATAGACACGGCCCGTCTCAAGCCCCTCAAGGATGAAACTGGCATGCTCGCTGCTGCGCTGATAGCCGGAAAGTGGCTTGTCGGCTTCGCCAAGGAACTTGGGAAAGTCCGTCTCGAACCAGTTCCGGTTTTCCGTGGTGTGGCGCAGATAGCCCCCGGTTTCGCCATGGATCCAGTCATCCAGACTGATCCAGTTGGCAATTTCCTCGGGGCGTTTGCGATACCACGGCAGGTACTCGCTCAGATGGCCATTGGATTCGGTCGAGTAATAGCCGAACCGCTTCAGCACATCGATGCGAACCTTTTCCTGCCGGGAATAAGCGGGGTGCCGCTCGAACCCTTCGGTCAGCTCTTCACGGCCGATCTTGCGACCCTTGAGGCGGATGTCGATGTACCAGGTCTGATGGTTGATGCCGGAACAGATGATGGCCACATCTTCCAGCGGCGCGCCCAGCACATTGGCGATCTGCTGATGGCCGTGCTGCACGCCGTGGCACAGGCCGACAGTGTTGACGCGGCCATGGTCAATCGCCGCCCAGGTCATCATCGCCATCGGGTTGGCGTAGTTCAGCAGCAGCGCGCCAGGTTCGGCCACTTCCCTGATATCCTTGCAGAAGTCCAGCATCGCCGAGATGCCTCGTTGCGCATACATGATACCGCCGGCGCAGATCGTATCGCCGACGCACTGGTCCACGCCGTATTTCAGCGGGATGGAAATGTCCGATGCAAACGCCTCGATCCCGCCGATGCGCACCACGTTCATGATGTAGCGCGCGCCGGTCAGTGCCTCGCGCCGGTCGGTGGTGGCGCTGACACGCGTCGCCAGTCCGTTCACCGTGACGATGCGGCGGATGATCTGGGCGACCATCTCCAGATTGTGCGCGTTGATATCGGTCAGGGCGATCTCGATATCTTCGAACTCTGCAACTTTGAGAATGTCCTGGCAAAGCTTCTTGGTAAAGCCGACCGAGCCGGCCCCGATGATGGCGATTTTGAAGGTCATGGGCGTCTCCTCCCGCTGGAACGGCACTGTCCCGCTGCGATCTGGATAGTTTTCCCGCCTTGCGAGGTGTAGAGAAAACTTGTGCGAAGATAGGGAACTTCATGCTTTCAGCGCTGCTGTCCCACGGACATGACGTGCGGGTGCTGGCCTTGCCGCGCGGACCGACGCCGCTGCAATGCATGGCGGTGTCGGCGGGCTATGAACAGCGCCGGGAGGAAGTTTACAGCTGGGACGGCCTCAAGCGCGGCCATGCGCCGTTTTTGGTGATCCAACACACGCTTCTGGGCGAGGGGCGGCTGGAATATGCCGGCACGAAATATCGGCTGCTGCCGGGGCAGACCATGCTGGTGACCATGCCCCATGCCCATCGCTATTGGCTGGAACGGGGCGGAGCTTGGGAGTATTTCTGGCTTCTTCTGCAAGGGCGCGAGGCGCTTAGGCTGGCGCGCAGCATTCTGGAGACGGCCGGGCCGGTGCTTGCGCCGGATGCGGGCCAGGTGGGCCGGTTGGCGCAGGCGTGTCTGAATGTGATGACCATCCCGCGCCCGTCGCAGGGCGAGGCGTCGGCCATCGCCTATGGCGCGATGGCGGCGCTGCAGGATGCGGCCTTTGCCGGAACCAGCCCGGAAACCGCGCTGCCCCCCCCCTTGGCCCGTGTCGTTGCCTTCATCGAGGCCCATCTGTCCGACCCTTTGCCGGTGGACCGGCTGGCCGCCGTATCGGGCACCAGCCGGGCGCATTTCGTGCGGCTGTTCACGGCGGCGTTGGGCCAGCCCCCATCGGATTTCGTCGAGGCGCGGCGGCTGGAGCGGATCGAGCGGTTGCTGCTGGCGACCGAGATGAAGGTGGGGGAAATTGCCACCGCGACCGGGTTTGCGGATGGGAATTATCTGGCCAAGGTGTTTCGGCGGCGGCGGGGAATGACGCCGCTGGAGTTTCGGGCGACGCGGGCAGAGGCGAACTGAGAGGTGTGCAATTGGGGGAGTTGCACGCGTGCAATACCTTTCAAGTCATTGAATTTACGTTATTTTGAAATTTCCGTTCATTTTGCGTTAACCACGATTCCGTGAAATCCGCAGGATGGGTGATTCACCCATCAATGCCTCGACGTTGATTTCAT
>JANLQT010000159.1:0-8414 GCA_031368035.1 Rhodobacterales bacterium
GCGCGAAACGCGACAACCGTATCCTTCGTCATGTGGCATATCCTTTTCTCTGCGAGAACTGCGGCGCGTCAACAACGCCTTGATATGCCACCCAATCCCCCCGTCACCAACTTTCAGCTATAGCTCTCGATTCTGAAGGAGCGACGGCTGTGACGATTTCACAGGGAGAACGGGTCAGGGGTTCCCGCTCTTGGCTCAAACCGTGATCATTTGTCGGGATATTCGCCCGATGGGCTTGGCTCGATGCGCCGTCCTGTTGCGCTGTCGAACAGCACGATCGACGCCTTGCTGAATCGCACTTTACAACTCGTCCCGGCCGCGATCGTGGTGTCGGGTGGCAGGCTCGCCTTGAGCCGCTCGGCACCAAGCCGCAACACCGCCAGCTTTTCCGGCCCTGTCAACTCCACAACTTCGACCACCGCCAGCATGGCGCCGGCATCCTGTGGCCCGGCGAGGCCGATATTCTCGGGCCGAATACCCAAGGTCACGGCCATTCCCTCGGCAAGATGATCATAGCCCTGCGGCAACACCACCGGACCTGTGCCGTTTTCGGACAGGAACTGTCCCGCACGGATCCGCCCTTTGAGGATGTTCATCCCCGGCGAGCCCACAAAGCCCGCCACGAACAGGCTGGCGGGGCGGCGATAGACCTCTTCCGGCGTGCCCAGTTGTTCGACCCGGCCCTGGTTCAGCACCGCAATCCGGGTCGCCAGTGTCATCGCTTCGATCTGATCATGGGTCACATAGACCATCGTCTTGCCAAGCCGCTGATGCAGGTGCTTGATTTCGGTGCGGGTTTCCATGCGCAACTTGGCATCCAGGTTGGACAAGGGCTCGTCGAACAGGAACACAGCCGGATCACGCACCAGCGCGCGGCCAATGGCGACGCGCTGCCGCTGACCGCCCGACAAGGCAGCGGGGCGACGGTCCAGCAGTTCGGTGATTTGCAGGGTCTCAGCAACCCGGGCGACCGCCGCTTCGCGGGCGGCCTTGGGGACCTTGCGCATTTCAAGACCGAAGCCGATGTTACGCGCCACGGTCAGGTTCGGGTACAGCGCGTAGGACTGGAAGACCATCGCGATGTCGCGGTCCTTGGGATGCACCCCAAGCACCGAGCGCCCGTCGATTTGCACATCGCCCGAACTTGGCTCCAAAAGCCCGGCGACAATGTTCAAGATGGTTGACTTGCCGCAACCCGACGGGCCAAGCAGCACCAGAAACTCGCCATCCTGCAACGACAGGTCGATGCCATTCAGCGTCTGCACCGCGCCATAGGATTTGGTCAGATTGACCAGAGACAAGGCTCCCATCAGGCAGCTCCAGCGATGCGCTGCACACGCTCGTAGCGGCGCGGTGCGGTTGAAATCGCCCGGCTTGCCAGATCGACAGCCATGACCAAGGCCGCAGGAAGGCTTTCGCCTTCCGCAACCGCCAGAAGATAACCGGCGTTGAAGATGTCGCCCGCGCCAATCGTGTCGATCACCGCCACTTCGGGGGCCAGTGCCTGGGCCTTGGTCGCGCCGTTCAGACCGAAAGCGCCGCGACCGCCAGCCTTGATCACCACTGTCGCACCGGGTGGCATGAGCCTCGCGAGGGCCGGCAGCGCCGCGTCAAGGCTGTCCTTACCGCTAAGGGACAGGGCTTCGATCTCGTTCACCAGCAGATGGCGTGTGTGTTTCAGCCACTTTCTGGCTCGGGCAATTTCCAACCTGGTCCAGCCGGTAACCGGCCAGCCGGTGTCCAGTGCGATTTCCACTCCATGAGTCTCGGCCCAGTCGAACAAGATCGGGTAATCCTTGGCCAATCCGTCCATCAGGAAACAGCCGCACAGCAGCAGGATGCCGCCCCGCGCATCTTCAAGCTGACCGGCTATATCGCTCCATCCCAGATCTGCCAGATGGCCTTTTGTGGTGAAGAAGGTCCGCTCGTCCCCGGGATGGGTCAGCCCGACCGAAATCGTCGTGCTGCTGGCGCTGGTGGTCCAGCCGCAGGAATGCGGGGCAAAGGCATCCGACAGCCAGCGGCCAAAGGCGTCTGCGCCGACGCTGGATGCAATCGTGAAGGGCACACCCAAACCGGCCCAGGCGAGCGCGGTGTTGCCGGCAGCACCGCCCGGGCGCAACTCGTCATGCTCGACAATCACCTCTGTACCCGGTGTGGGCCAAGGGGTCGTCGGTCCCATAATCAGGTCGACATTCACATTTCCGATGATGGCAAGCGGGCGCATGGTCATTCCGTTCGCGTGATCTTCGTGGACCGGCGCGGTGTGCCGACATCCGCCACGCGACTGGCGGCATAGCCCAGCATGAAGCGCTGCATGGCCGGCAGGCTTGCCAGCACAGCGGCCATCCCGCCGCTTTTGGGCAGATGAACGGTGGTCACCCCCGAAACCGGCGGCAGGCCCGAGGCATCAAAAACCACCACTTTCGCGCCAGCCTCTGCCGCCGATCGCGCCATGCCATGCACAAGACCCGCATCCGGCTCGTCAGCGGCAAAAAGCACCACACCCAGGTCGGGGCTCATGATCTCCATTGGCCCATGCCGCAACTGGCCACCTTCCAGTGAGAAGGCCGGAGTCTGGCTCAACTCGCACAGACCTAGGGCGGCGGCTTCCGCGACCCCCTGCAACCTTCGCCCCGAGGTGACAACGCAGCGTACCGAGGCCAAGGCGTCGATGGCCGGGGCAACATCGGGCGCAGGAAGCTGGCGTAACATCGCCAATGCCGGCGCAGGGTCTGCCCCCAGCGCCGCCAGCACCGCCAGATGCAGCGCAAAGGTCAGCGTCAGGCTGCGGGTCGCGGCAAACGCCACTTCGGCGCCGCCTGCCGCCACCAGCGAGGGCACCGTCCGCGCCAAGGTGGCACTGGCATCCAGCGTCATGCCGAAAACCTCGCCAGCCTTTTGCGTGTTCAGCCAGCGGATCACCTCGGCGCTTTCGCCGGACTGGCTGACCAGGATCACCGTCTTGCCCTCCAGCGGCACGCCCAGCCCCAACTGCTCGGACACCGGCAGCGCCAGGGCATCGATGCCTTGCCCGCGATACAAAGGCTCGGCTGCGCGGTTGACCGCGTGAGATGCGCCCATGCCCAGCATCACCAGCCGACCGGTCCGGCGCAGACTGCGCGCCAGGTCCGCGGCTGGCGCCCCCGCCTGTTCAAAGCTGGCGAGCGCGTCGGCAGCTTGCCGCACCATCTCGGCCTCGATCGCCATCATCCCCAAGGGTTTTGTCATCGTCATCCTTTTACGCCGCCACTGGTCAGGCCGGCAACAATTGCGCGCTGCATTACCAGCCCGATCAACAAGGGCGGCAGAGCCGCCAGAACGCCCGCCGCGGCGATCAGCCCATAGTCCGACACCCGGCCCCCCGCGATATCCGCGATGGCCACTGTCACAGTCTTTGCGTGCTGGTCCGAGGTGAACAGCAGGGCATAGAAGAACTCGTCCCAAGAGAGAAGCAGCGCGAACAGTGCCGCGGTGGACAGCGCCGGTCCGGCCAGCGGCAAGATCAGGATCCGCAGGATCTGGTCCAGCCGCGCGCCATCCATCCGTGCCGAAGCCTCGATATCGCGCGGAATGGCGTCGAAGCCTGATTTCAGCAGCCAGGCCGTGAACGGCGCCAGGATCGACAGATAGATCAACGCCAGCCCATAGGTGGTGTTCAGCAGCCCGAGCCAGGACAGGCCAAGGTAAAGCGGCACAGCCAGGGAAACCGGCGGCAGCATGTAGGTCAGGATCAGCCCGTAGAGCGACCATTCCATCTGCGGATTGCGGGACACCGCCCAGGCGCCAGGAACCGCCACAACCAGCGCCGCAAGCACCGCCATGAAGGCCACCGTCAGGCTGTTGCGGATCGCGGCCAGAAACGCCTGCCCCATCGTGTTGGGCTCCCAGGTCAGCAGGACGCGATAGCGCGAAAAATCCAAATCCGCCGGCCACCAGCGCAGCGGTTTGGTGGCAAGGTCCGCTGCCGAAGAAACGCTCATCACGAACAGCCACAGGATCGGGATCAGCAGCAGGGCGGCCAGCATAAGGGCCGAAAGGTAGATGAACAGGGTGAAGGCGGGGCTGCGGCGCTCCATGTCAGACCCTCAGCGCCGAGCGGCGCATGACCGCGACATAGCCGCTGGCCAGCAGCATCACGAACAGGGTCACGATCAGGGCCAGCGAGGCGCCGGAGCCGGCGCGCTGAAAGGAAAAGGCCTCCTGATAGACCAGGATCGACACGGTACGCGTCGAATTGGCTGGCCCGCCGCGCGTCATCACCCAGATGATGTCAAAGACCTTGAACGCCTCGATGGTCCGCAGCACCAGTGCGATCATCAGCGGCCCGGCAAGATAGGGCCAGATCACGAAGCGGAACCGCGAGAAAGGTCCGGCGCCGTCAACGATTGCAGCAGCCTGAGTCTCACGCGGCACCGATTGCAGTGCGGCGAGGCTGATCAACGCCACGATCGGAAAGTTCTTCCAGACATCGGCAACAACCATCGCCAGCATGGCCGACTGCGGCTGCCCGAGCCAGGACCGGTAGCTGTCAATGATCCCCAGTTGCAGCAGTACCGAATTCGCCGCGCCATATTCCGGGTTGTAGATCAGCCGCCACAGAATGGCATTGACCACCGTCGGCAGGGCCCAGGGCAGGATCATCATGGCGCGCATCAGCTTCTGGCCCCGAAACGGCTGGTTCAGCAACAGCCCGACCAGCACCCCAAGCACCAGTTCCGCGCCAACCGAAAGCAGGGTGAACCAGGCGGTGTTGAGAAAGGCCGACTGGAACGCCTTGCTGCCCAGGTTTTTCGTGTAATTGTCCAGCCCGACGAAATTCCCCGAAGAGGCCACCAGCCTGGCATCGCTGAAGGAGAGCGACACGGTCTGGATCAGCGGCCAGCTGACGACGCCAAGAATGACGATCAGCAAAGGCAGCATCAACGCCCAGGGGCGAAGGGTGGCAGAAAGCAGGGGCAAAGCAGCGCTCCGCAGGTTCAAGAGGTGGGACCCTGAGGGTCTTGGGGGGCCGCCGGCCCCCCAATCCGCAAGTTCAAAGGCCAGAGGCTGCAGCTGCGTTGGCCAGCGCGTCGGCGGGCGAGTTCACCCCGAGAAGCGCTTCCTGAATGGCAACTTGCAGCAAGGCCGAAAGCTCGTTGTACTTCGGCGTGGTCGGGCGTGGATACATTGCGGCAAGGCCAACCTTGGCGGCCGCGATCAGATCTTCCTGCCCGGCCGTTACTGCCGGATCGGAATAGGATGATGACCAGATCGGCAGGCTCAGCTTGGCATAGGCGTTCTGGGTCGGCTGCGAGGTCATGTAGGCGACGAAATCCCAGGCCGCGTCCGGATTCTTGCTGCTTGCGGTGACGCCCAAGCCCATCGAGCCGTTCATCGCAGAGACCTTGCTGATCCCCTCGACCCCAGGCGCCGGTGCCACCCCGACCATGCCCTTGACTTTGCTGTCATCTCCGCCATTGGCGAGGTTGAACATATAGGTCCAGTTCAGAGCAAAGGCCGCCTCACCGTTCGAGAACACCCGGCGCACGTCTTCTTCCAGGTATTCCTTGGAATTGGGATTGGTCAGCCCGGCATCGACGGATGCCTTCATGTATTCCAACGCCTGCAAACCGCCGCCGGCGGTGAAGGCCGGTTTGCTGTCCTTGTCGAGGAAACTGCCGCCATAGGCCGACAGCAGCGTGGTATAGTCGCAGATCACCGCCTCGGCCTGCGCCCATGACCAGACGATCGGATATTCGACCAGTCCCTTGTCCTTGATGATCTTGGCCTGCTCGTTCAGTTCCGCCCAGGTCTTCGGTGGGGCGGCGATGCCGGCCTTCGCAAGAATGTCCTTGTTATAGAACAGGTATTTTGTATCGAGAATCCAGGGCATGCCATATTGCTTGCCCTGATACTCTACCGTCGTCCATGCGCCGGGCAAAACGCCGGCCTTCATCTCGGGCGTGATGCGATCCGAAACATCCAGCAGAATGCCGTTGGTCGCGTATTCCGCGGGCCAGATCACATCGAACAGCACGACGTCATAGCCTTTGCCCGAGCCTTGGGCCAGAAGGGTCTTGTCGCGCAGACCCTCGTAAGGCACGAATTCAAGGTTCAGCTTGATGTCGGGATGGGCGGCGGTATAGGCGTCCGCCATTGCCCGCACATCGGCTTCGCTATAGGCCGACTGTGACATGAAAAGACCATTCAGCACCGTTTCAGCCTGGGCCATTGTGGCCCCAAGCGCGACAATTCCGGCAAGGGCAGTTGTCGTAAACACTCTCATTGCATGTCTCCCCGATGGTTCGCCGGCGCGCTTTACTTTGGCCGGAACTGGTTTAAGGTCTATTAAATCCACCACATGGATTATATGTGCATGAGTCGACAGATGGGTCAAGCGACAAAAGAGCCGGCCGAGCTTCGCACCAAGGCCGGCGCGAACATCGGCGGCGCTAGCGAGCACAATCGAAGGGTTGTCATGCAGGGGCTCCGCATCAACGGGACCATGACCCGGGCACAGATCGCCCGGGGCACAGGTCTGGTTCCACAAACAGTCAGCAACATCATCGAGGACCTAGAGAGAGAAGGGCTTGTGGTCGCGGCAGAGCCGATCAAGGGCGGGCGGGGCCAGCCTGCCACACCCTATTCCATTGCCGCCAACGGGGCTTTCGCCATCGGGTTGCAGATCGACCAGGATCATGCGCGTGCGGTAGCGGTAAATTTGCTGGGCGAGGTGATCGTCGGCACCGAAACGGTCCTGCAGCCCGGCGGTCTGCAAGCCAACCTGCCGCTCATTCTCGGGGTGCTGAAAAGCGTTGCGGCAGCCCCGGCCCTGTTGGCGGCCTCCGTCTCGCCCAGGATACTGGGGATCGGGGTCGCGATGCCGGAACCGACTGGGGTTCATGCTGCGCTCGGCGATCCCTGGATGGTCGGATTGACCCAAGCACATCCCATCGTCGAGGTGCTGCAACGTGAAACCGGTCTGGCCGTCAGCCTGCACCATGATGCCAGCGCCGCAGCGGTGGCTGAACGCATCACCGGGGTAGCAAAGGGCCTCGACTCGTTTGTCCTTGTCTTTGTCAGCTACGGCATCGGCGCCGGGATCTACATCGGTGGCGAGCTGGCACGGGGTTCTCACCGGCTGGCCGGAGAGCTTGGCCTTGTTTTGGTTGCCCATGGCGGGCGCATGGTACCTTTGGAGGATCGCGCCTCTCTCAAGCGGTTGTTTGCGGCGCTGGGTCTCGTGCCCAACCAGCCTGACCTTTTTGCGCAGGTGGAAGAGGCCGTGGACCTTTCCGCCCCGGAAATCGGGGAATGGCTATCGGAGGCGGCGACCCATCTGGCCTGGGCCATTGATGCCATCCAATGCCTGCTGGACCCCGAAGCGGTGGTGGTCGGCGGGCAGATGCCGGAATCCTTGATGGCAAAGCTGTTTGAACAGATCCTTAAGGCTCAGGAAACGGCGCACAGCGGCCGAGATGAAACCTACACACGCCCCGTGCGCGGCAGCGCCGCGACATTTTCCGTGGCCGCCGGCGCAGCCGCCGACCCGATCGCCCGCGCCTTTGACCCCAGCCTGACCGCCATGATGAAACCATCCGCATGACGCCGCGATAGCGAGAGCGTCAACCGAAATGCGCGGAATGAAACGGCACCAAGGTCCCGTCATCGAGGCGGATGGTTTCAGCGCCGAGCATCAAGGATTGCGGTGTCAGCGCCGCGCAGGCGAACGCCCCCATCGCGGTGGCCACTGACACCGTGCCCTGGCTGCCAAGATCGATCGCCGTGGCGATCCCGCGCGCGGTCAGGCGATTTGGCGCGGCCGAGGCCGCCCGGCCCTCGATTCCCAGCGAGCAAGCCTCCTCGATACCCAGAACACCGACATGCTCGCCGTTCCAAGGCGCCGACGACCGGCCGCCGTTGGAAAACCACATCATGGTTTGCGGCAGGAACGACACTGCCTTCACCAAGACCGCGATATCGCCCGAGTTCTGCCGCAGCGCCGTGACCCAGCCCAGTTTCTGCTTCGGATCGTCGATCAGCATCACGAAATCCTCGTGCTGCGTCCCGATCGGATAGCGGGTCAGGTCCACCGGGTGCGTCTCCCCGGGAAAACGCCTGATGTCATTGCTTTGTGCCGGGTATCTCAGCACCGAATGGTCTTTCTCCAGCGGCAGCGCTGGGGTCTCGGCCCAAAGTTTGGGCGAAAACTTCAGCAAGCCGCCCGCGCGCAGATCCAGCATCACATGATGCGCCATTGGGACTGACCCTGTCCCGCCGATGACACGGTGCTCCTGGTACAGGAACGGATGGCTGTGTTGCACAAATCGGCTGAGGGGATTCATCTTATGAAACCAGCGTGATAGCTGGGACGGATGAGCCGAGCAAACGCCCCGAGCTACAAGACCCTGAACTGGCCCGCGTATAACAAG
>JANLQT010000171.1:0-7160 GCA_031368035.1 Rhodobacterales bacterium
GAGGCGGGGATCAATTTCTTCGACACCGCCAATGTCTATTCCGACGGCTCGTCGGAGGAGATTATGGGCGAGGTGCTGTGGCACCATGCCAAGCGGCACGAGATCGTGCTGGCGACAAAAGTGCATGGCACGATGATGGCCGAACCCACGATGCGCGGCCTGTCACGGCGGTCGATCATGCACAACATCGACGCCTCGCTGAAGCGGCTGCGGACTGACCATGTGGACCTGTACCAGATCCACCGCTGGGACAATGACACCCCGATCGAGGAAACGATGGGGGCGCTGCATGACGTGGTGATCGCCGGCAAGGCCCGCTACATCGGCGCTTCGACCATGTGGGCCTGGCAGTTCGCCAAGGCACAAGAGGTCGCCAAGGCGAATGGCTGGACCCGCTTTGTCTCGATGCAGAACCAGATCAGCCTTTTGTACCGCGAGGAAGAGCGCGAGATGATCCCGCTGTGCCTTGATCAGGGCGTGGGTCTGATCCCCTGGTCCCCCATCGCGCGGGGGCGTCTGGCGCGGCCGGCAGGCATGTCCACGGCGCGGTCCGATCAGGACAAATATGCGCGCTTCCTGTTCGAACGGACCGAGGCCGCCGATGCGCATGTGATCACAGCGGTGCAGCGCCTGGCCGAAGAGCTTGGCCGCCCGATGGCGCAGGTTGCGATGGCCTGGGTGCGCCAGAAATCCGGCGTGACCGCGCCGATCATCGGCGTGACCAGGCCCGAGCACCTGAAAGAGGCGGTGGACGGCCTGGACCTGATCCTGTCGCCCGACCAATGCCACCGGCTGGAAGCCCCCTATGTGCCGCACGCGCCGCTGGGACAGGAATAATATTCCCGATGTGGCGGCAAAACTTGACGCAAGCGCGCGAAGCCTTTTCGGTGGAGCGAACATCCCTTCGGAAGGTTCCCATGCTGCGCTGGTGTCTTGTGCCGTTGCTTGCTTTTGTCCCGGTTGCCGCCCGTTCGGAAGATCAGGTGGCACTGGGCTGGGGCCGCATGTTCAACAACGACGCTTTGGCCGACATGCAGGACCGCTGGCACACCGGCTCTTATTCGGTCAGCCAGGTGCGCGGCTTTAACTGGCGCGGCACGCTGCCGACCCAACTTTTTGATCTGTGGGAGATCAAGGCCGAGGGCGCCATCATTGCCCCGGACGACCTTATCAACCCGTCGCCCGGCGACCGCCGCTATGCCGGGGCTCTGACGTTTGGTGTCCACAGCCAGGTGGACTGGCAAGGCATGGAAACGAACATCGGCGCCGATCTGGTGTTCACCGGGCCGCAAACCGGGATCAGCGCCTTTCAGAATGCGGCACACAATGCTCTGGGCTTGCTCTCGGGGGATGCCGCATACGACAACCAGATCGACAACGGGATTTATCCGACCCTCACCGGCGAGATCGGCAAGAATTTCACCCTTGGCCAGGGCGTGACCTTCCGGCCCTTTGCCGGGGCCAGCGCCGGGATCGAGACCTGGGCGCGGATCGGCGGCGATCTGACTGTCGGTCATTTTGGCGAAGGCGCGGTGATGCTGCGCGACGACACCACCGGCCAACGCCATCGCGCGGTGGCGGGCGATCTGGCCACCGGATATTCCTTCATCCTCGGCGGCGATCTGGCCATGGTCTGGAACAGCGCGCTGTTGCCCGACGGCGGGGCTGCGGTGATGTCGGGCACGCGTGACCGGCTGCGGCTGGGCATGCAGTGGCAGGGCGAGACCAACGCGATCTTTTACGGCCTGACCTATCTGGGCCCCGAGTTTGAAAGCCAACCCGAAGGGCAGGTTGTCGGCTCTCTGAACATCCAATTGCAATTCTGAAGCAGAATCTGCGGCTTGCGGGCCGTGGTTGTTGTGATTTTCGCAACAGACCGCCCGGGCCTGCGTGCGGGACTCTGGCTTTTGGAACGGGTTGAGTTAACCTTTCGGCAATAAAAATAAACGAGCAGGCAGAACAGGTATGAAGACGGGCTCTTTGGGCACGTTCGTTATTTCCTGGTCCCAGACAGAAACAGACGGTCAGAAAGCCGCAAACCTGGACCTTTTCGCTGTCGGCGCCACCTGGCGCTGGACGGGCGAGGTGGTGCGGGTGGACGGGCCGCAAGAGCTTTTGATTCTGGACGGGGCCGAGGGATCGGCGGATGTCAGGCGCCGTGCCGCGGCGATGGTGCGGCGGCTGGTCAGATCGGCGGTTGGGCGGGTTGCGGTTTCCGACACGGATTTTCCGGCGGATTTGTCAGAGCAAAGCTTCGTCGTCACCGATGGGCGCAAAAGCTTCACCCTGACGGTGATCGAAGTGCCGCAAACCCGGGCGCGGCTGGTGATGGCCGTGGGCGCGCTGCCGCCGCGGGATCAGGATCTGTGGATCGTCCATTCAACCATCGACCCGGCGCGGGTGCCGGGCCGGTCCAGCACGCCGGGCGGGGTGATCTGCTTTGCCCCCGGCACACGCATTGCGACCCAAGGCGGCCAGCGGCTGATCGAGCATCTGCGCCCCGGCGACCACGTTCTGACCCGCGACAACGGCCCGGCCGAGGTGCTGTGGCTGGGCCACCGCCGCATGACCGGCGCGCGGCTGTATGTGATGCCGCATCTGCGCCCGATCCGGTTTCGCGCCGGGGCCGTGGGGATGGACGAGCCCGATCAGGACCTGATCGTCTCGCCCCAGCACCGGATGCTGATCCGGGGGCCGTCAGCGCGCGCGCTGTTCAACGTGGACGAAGTGCTGGTCGAGGCTTCAGCTTTGGTGAATGACCGGACGATCCTGATCGACCGGAGTCTGCGGGAGGTGACCTATGTGCATGTGCTGCTGGCCGAGCATAATGTGATCTGGGCCAATGGGTTGATGACCGAAATCTTCCATCCGGCGAACTTCTAATTTGACGCGATCGAGGTGGGCCAGCGCGGCGGCTTGCTGAAGGTGCTGCCGGGTGTGGACACGGACCCGCACAGCTATGGCGGCTATGCGCGCCGGAACCTGTCGGCCTCCGAAGCGGCGATCCTGCGGCACGACATGGGGGCGTAGGATGGGTGATTCACCCATCATTTCGGTGACGACCGGTTCAAAGACAGCATGGGTGAATCACCCATCCTACCCGGATATTCCGCTTGTTGCCCCCGCCCCCCGGAACCACTCCACAATCGCGGCGCGCTCCTGCGGTTCGATGAAGGACAGGTTGGCCGGGGGCATCGCATGGGTGATGCCGGCCTGCATATAGATTTGCGCCGCCTCGCGCGCGATGTCGGACGGGGTTTCCAGCACGACGCCCTTGGGGGCGGCGCTGATGCCTTCAAACGCCGGTTCGCGCGCGTGGCACATGGAACAGCGGCCCTGCACGATGCTGACGACGCTGTCAAAGCCCGAAGCCGAGGCGTAGCTGAGCGCCGCGCCTTGCAGCTTGGCCACTTCTGGCGGGTGGCGCATCGGCGCGGTGGACAGCCAGGCGCAGAGAATGAACAGCAGCGCGGTGACCGCCCAGGTCCAGTGCGGGCTGCCCTTGCCGGAATGGCGCGAGTTGAACCAATGCCGGATGGTGACCCCCATCAGGAACACCAGTGACGCGATGATCCAGTTGTATTCGGTGGCGAAGATCAACGGATAGTGGTTCGATAGCATCAAGAACACCACCGGAAGCGTCAGGTAGTTGTTGTGTGTGCTGCGCTGTTTGGCGATCTTGCCGTATTTCGCATCCGGTGTGCGGCCCGCGATCAGGTCCGCCACCACGATCCGCTGGTTCGGCATGATGATGAAGAACACGTTCGCCGACATGATCGTCGCGGTGAACGCCCCCAGATGCAGCATCGCCGCCCTTCCCGAGAACACCTGCACATAGCCCCAGGACATCGCCACCAGGATCACATACAGCCCGATCATCAGCCGGGTGTTATCATCGCCAAACCGGCTTTTGCAGATCGCATCATACAGCACCCAGCCCAAGGCCAGCGAGGCCAGCGAAATTCCGATCGCCTGCCACGGTGCCAGATCCATCACCTCGGGATCCACCAGAAACAGGTTCGCGCCCATGTAATAGACCAGGAACAGCATGGCGAAACCCGACAGCCAGGTGCTGTAGCTTTCCCATTTGAACCAGATCAGATGCTCGGGCATATGCGCCGGCGCGACCATGTATTTCTGCACATGGTAGAATCCGCCGCCATGCACTTGCCACTCCTCGCCCGTCGCCCCCGGCGGCAGGTCCGGCGACTTCCGCAACCCCAGGTCCAGCGCGATGAAATAGAAGGACGAGCCGATCCAGGCGATGCCGGTGACCACATGCAGCCAGCGGACGGCGATCATCATCCAGTCCCAAAGCGCGACCCAATCCGTCATTCCCAGTCCCCCGTCTTGCACCGTTTCGGCGTCTTGCCCCGTTTCGGGGTCATGGTTCGTTTAACTGCCGCGATAGGTCGAATAGCTGAACGGCGTCAGCAGCAACGGCACATGATAATGCTGGCCCGCGTCAGGAATGCCAAACCGGATGGGGATTTCGTCCAGAAACAGCACCCCATCCCCCGCCTGCCCACTGGCGCGCAGATAGTCCCCGGCGCAGAACACCAGCTCGTAACTGCCCACGGTCAGCTTGTCCCCGGCCAGCAGCGGCGCATCGCAGCGGCCGTCGGCGTTGGTGACGACCTCCAGCACTTTACGGTGACTTTGGCTGCTGATCTTGTACAGCATGATCTTCATCCCCGCCGCAGGCTTGCCACGCGCGGTGTCCAGCACATGTGTCGTCAGCCGCCCAACCGTCATCGCGATCTCCCTTGCGTCGTGGTTCCTTGATAACCGCCGGTTTTTCCGCAGAATAGCCTGAATGACGAAAGTAGCCCGATGAACCGCTATCCCCGTGACTTCCGAGGCTATGGGCAGCACCCGCCCGATGCCAAATGGCCGAATGGCGCGAAAATCGCCATTTCGGTGGTGATGAACTATGAAGAAGGCGGCGAAAACAACATCCTGCACGGCGACGGGCAGTCGGAAGCCTTCCTGTCCGACATCGCCGGCGCGGCGCCCTGGCCGGGGATGCGGCACTGGAACATGGAATCGATCTACGACTATGGCCCGCGGGCCGGATTCTGGCGGCTGCACCGGCTGTTTACCGGCATGGGGATTCCGGTGACGATCTATGGCGTCACCTCGGCCTTGGCACGCAATCCCGAACAGGTGGCGGCGATGAAAGCGGCGGGGTGGGAGATCGCCTCGCATGGGCTGAAATGGGTCGATCACCGGGACATGCCGCCCGAAGAAGAGGCGCGGCAAATTGCCGAGTCGTTCCGCCTGCATGAGGAGGTGGTGGGCGCGCCGCCCTTGGGCTGGTACACCGGGCGCTGTTCGATGAACACGGTGCGATTGACGGCAGAAACCCAGCGGCTGGCGTGGATTTCCGACACCTATGACGATGATCTGCCCTGGTGGCTGGAGGTCGGGGACCACGACCAACTGGTGATCCCCTATACGCTGGAGGCGAACGACATGCGCTTTGCGACCGCGCCGGGCTATATCGAGGGCGAGCAGTTCTTCACCTATCTGCGCGACACGTTTGACACGCTTTACGCCGAAGGCGAAGCGGGCGGCGCCAAGATGTTCTCCATCGGCCTGCACAACCGGCTGATCGGGCGGCCCGGCAAGGTGGCGGGGCTGAAACGGTTTCTGGATTATGCCAGCGCCAAAGACGGGGTCTGGTTCGCCAGGCGCATCGACATCGCCCGGCATTGGGCCGAAAAGCACCCGCACCAGCGCATCGAACGCCCCAGCCAGATGAACCGCGACCGGTTTGTGGAGCGATTCGGCAGCATCTTCGAACACTCGCCCTGGATTGCCGAACGTGCGTTCGATCTGGAACTTGGCCCCGCGCATGACAGCGCCATCGGCCTGCAAAACGCCCTCGCGCGGATGTTTCGCTCTGCCTCCCACGAGGAGCGGATGGGCGTTCTGCGCGCCCACCCGGATCTTGCGGGAAAGCTTGCGGCGGCCAAGCGGCTGACAGCAGCCTCTACCGCCGAACAAGCCTCGGCGCTGGAGGCGCTGACCGATGACGACCGCGCGACGTTCCAGCACCTGAACACCGACTATGTCGCCAAGCACGGCTTTCCCTTCATCATCGCTGTGCGCGACAATACCAAAGAGACCATCCTTCAGGCGTTCCACACCCGCATCGGCAACAATACCGAACGCGAGTTCGGAACCGCTTGTGCGCAGGTCGAACGCATTGCCGAACTCCGTCTGAAAGATCTTCTGCCATGACCAGCTATGCCGCCCCGATTGATGGCCTGCCGCCGCAAACCAAGCTGCACACCGGCCGGGCCATTTTCACGAACGCTTATGCGGTAATCCCGCGCGGGGTGATGACCGATATCGTCACCTCGATGCTGCCGGGCTGGCATGGCGCCCGCGCCTGGATCATCGCAAGGCCGATGAGCGGGTTCTCCGAGACGTTCTCGCAATACATTCTGGAGCTTGACCCGAACGGTGGTTCGGATACGCCGGAACCCGATGCCGGGGCGGAAGGCGTGCTTTTCGTCACCGAGGGTCGCCTGACGCTGACCCTGGCCGGGGACACGCATGACCTCGCCCCCGGCGGCTATGCCTTCCTGCCGCCCGGCATGCCCTGGACCCTGCACAACCCCGGGGACAAGCCTGCCCGCCTGCACTGGATTCGCAAGCTGTACGAACCCGCCCCCGGCTGGCCTTTGCCCGAGGCGTTCGTCACCAACGAACAGCACAAATCCCCCGCCGCGATGCCCGGCACCCAAGGCCGCTGGGCGACGACGCGCTTTGTCGCCCATGACAACCTTAGCCACGACATGCAGGTCAATATCGTCACCTTCCAGCCCGGCGGGCTGATCCCGTTCGAGGAAACCCATGTGATGGAGCACGGGCTGTATGTGCTGGAGGGCAAGGCGGTCTACAAGCTGAACAGCGACTGGGTCGAGGTCGAGGCCGGCGATTTCATGTGGCTGCGCGCGTTTTGCCCGCAGGCTTGTTATGCCGCCGGACCGGGGCCGTTCCGGTATCTGCTGTACAAGGACGTCAACCGCCACGCCCGCCTGCGCGGGGTAGGGGCGTTTGGCCGATAAAACTCAGACCGTGACAACCTTTCCACTTCGTAAATTTGGAATCGCAAGTCCTTGATTTCAAATGCCCCGAAATTTGTCCAC
>JANLQT010000244.1:0-2824 GCA_031368035.1 Rhodobacterales bacterium
GATGTTGATCAGCGGGTTGGGGATGACATGCATCCCCGCCTCGACCATCAGCGGGATCAGCTTGGAGACATAATAGTTGTCCATCGAATGCATCGAAGTCAGATGCGATCCCGCCACCCGCCCCTGCAGCCCGAACCGCACCGTCTGGGCGGCCAGCGTTTCCACATGGCGGGACATCGGATCGTCGGTCTCGTCGCAGTGCATGTCCACCGGCAGCCCCCGATCCGCCGCGATCCGGCACAGCGTTTCGACCGACAGCCGCCCCTCCTCCATTGTCCGTTCGAAATGCGGGATGCCGCCGACCACGCCCACGCCCATGTCCAGCGCCCGGATCAGCGAGGCCTCGCCGTCCTTGGCGCGGTAAAAACCATCCTGCGGGAAGGCGACAATCTGCAGGTCAAGGTAGTCCTTCACCAGGCTCTGCACCTCCAACATCGCCTCGACCGTCACCAGCCGCGGGTCCGATGTATCCACATGCGTCCGGATCGCGCCCATGCCTTGGGTGACGGCCAGGTCGATGTAGCGCAGGGCGCGCGAGACGAGCGCCTCTTTGGTCAGCGTGGGGCGCAGTTCGCCCCACAAGGCGATGCCCTCCAGCAGCGTGCCCGAGCGGTTCATGCGCGGCAGGCCCAGCGACAGGGTCGCGTCCATGTGGAAATGCGGGTCGATGAAGGGCGGGGTGACGAGGCGGCCGGCGGCGTCGAGGATCTGGCGCGCTTCGGCAGTGATGCCGGGTTCGATGGCGGCGATGGTCGTGCCGGTGATGGCGATGTCCTGGCCTTTGCGGCCGTCGGGGAGGTTGGCGTGTCTGATCAGCAGGTCGAACATGGCCGGTCCTTATGGGGTGGCGGAGCAAGCCGGGGGTTTCACACCCCCGGACCCCCGTGGAGGTATTTGGACCACAATGATGAGGCAAGGGGTTGCGCGGCGGCGCTGTGCAGGAATTGGGCGGCGACGCCGACGGCGATGGCTTGGGGATGTTTGCCCAAGGCGGGATCGCCGATCGGGCAGGTGATGCGGGTGATTTGATCGGGCGCGCGGCCGAGCGCGGCGAGGCGGCTGCGGAACCTTGCCCATTTCGTCGCGCTGCCGATCAGGCCGCAGGAGGCGAAGCCATGCGTCAGCAGGCAGTGGCAGAGGTCGAGGTCAAGCGCGTGGCTGAAGGTCACGATCAGATGGTCCGCGCCATTCGGGGCAAGGCGGACGGCCTGAGCGGGGTCGGCGGCGGGAAGCAGGGTCACACTTTCGGGCGCGGGGTCGGGGAAGCGGTCGGGGGCGACGTCGATCCAGGTGATGTGCAGGCCGGGCAGCGGGGCCATCGTGGCCGCGATGGCGCGGCCGACATGGCCGGCGCCCCAGAGCCAAAGCTGGCGGGTGGGCTGAGACAGGGGTTCGATCATCCACCCCTGCAGAAGGTGCGGCGGGGGATGTGTGCCTTGGGCGCGGGCAGCGGCGAGCAGGCGCTTGACCGCAAGCGGCATTGGCGAGCCGTCCACGCTGCGGGCATGCAGCCGGCCTTCGGGGAGGGTGGCTTCGGTATAGACCTCGGTCAGCAGGGTCACCGCGCCGCCACAGCACTGGCCGAGGCTGGGGCCGAGGGCGAGGCGGGTCAGGTGCGGCGCGGGTTCGGCCAGCCGGGCGCGGGCGGTTTGCACCGCCTGCCATTCCAGTGCGCCGCCGCCGACGGTGCCGGACTGGCCGCCCCCCGACGTCTGATCGCCCCAGACCAGCATGGAGGCGCCAACTTCGCGCGGGGAGGAGCCGTCGTGGGCGGCGATCACCACGCGGGCGACGCGGGGATGGTCGCGCAGGGCGGCTTGCAGGGCGGCGCGGTCAAACATGGGGCGGCAGAGTTGGAGGCAGAGGCGGGGGGAGATTCGGGGGCAAAGTTGGAGGCAGAGTCGGGCTGTCGCCCGACCTACGGACGCGGGTCACAGCGGCCAGCACCCGCTCTGCGGTCGCGGGGGCGTCGAGGGCGGGGTAGACGGTGCCATCCCCGCAGGCGGCCACGGCATCGGACAGCGCCAGGAACACCGCGATGCCGAGGTTGAAGGGCGGCTCGCCCACGGCTTTGGACTTGCCGACGGTGTCCTCGCGGTTGGGCTGCTCCCACAGATCGACGTTGAAGACCGGCGGACGGTCAGAGACGGCGGGGATCTTGTAGGTGCTTGGGGCATGGGTGGTCAGGCGGCCCTTGGCGTCCCAGATCAGTTCCTCGGTGGTCAGCCAGCCGGCGCCCTGCACGAAGGCGCCTTCGACCTGGCCGATGTCCAAGGCGGGGTTCATCGAGGTGCCGGTGTCGTGCAGGATATCGGTGCGCAGGATGCGGTTCTCGCCGGTCAACCTGTCGATGACGACCTCGGCCACCGCCGCGCCATAGGCGAAATACAGGAACGGTCGGCCCTGACCCTTGATCCGGTCCCAGGTGATTTTCGGCGTGGCGTAAAACCCGGTCGAGGACAGGGAAATCCGCGCCTGCCAGGTCCATTCGGCGACGCGGGAGAAAGAGTAGGTTTCGCCCCCGACGCGGACCATGCCGTCCCTGAAGCGCACAGTCTCGGGCTGCACCTGATGTTTTTCCGCCAGAAACGCCGCCATCCGGCCCCTGATGGTGATCGCCGCCGCCTCGGACGCCTTGCCGTTCAGGTCCGACCCGGAACTGGCCGCCGTCGCCGAGGTGTTCGGCACCTTGCCGGTGTCGGTGGCGGTGATCTTCACCTGCCCCGCCTCCAGCCCGAACACCTGCGCCACGGCCTGCGCGACCTTCTGGTTCAGCCCCTGCCCCATCTCGGTGCCGCCATGGTTCAGATGCACCGAGCCGTCC
>JANLQT010000285.1:0-4606 GCA_031368035.1 Rhodobacterales bacterium
GTGTTTCTGGGGCTGGACGATGCCATCGCGGAAATGCGTCACCGGATGGATCAGGCGCGGGGGTAGGTTGATCGAAGCCGCGTAGGGTGGGGTTTCACCCCACCGATTGATGATGGGTGGGGTGAAACCCCACCCTACGGGTGCCTCATTTCACCGTGATCAGTGTCCACATCCCGCCCACGAAATGGCCGGGGATGTTGCAGAACAGGATATAGCTGCCCGCCGCCAGATCCAGCGTCAGGCTGCCGGACTTGCCCGGCTCCAGTTCGGCGACCTCGCCCAGATGGCCAGCGGCGTCCTCGTCCACGCGCATGTCCGCCGAGACATAGGGCAGATCGGCCCCGCCTGCCGGCACCGGCGACAGGATCACCTCATGGATGATGTCCTTGCTGTCATTGGTCACGTTGAACGTCACGTTGCCAGCCGGAACCTCGGCCACATCGACCTTGATGCCCATTGTGCCCATGGACATGTTGGCCATATCCATCTTGCCGTTCATCGCCATATGGGCGTCGTCCATCACCATGGAGTCCGGGCCCTTGTCCCACAGCGAGACCGCGATGGTGCTGTCCGCCGCGAAGGCGGAGTGGATCGGCAGGGCCAAGGCCAGCCCGGCCGCAAGATACCAAAGATGCGCAGGTCGTTTCATTTTGTCATGCCTTATCTGAAAGGGCTCAGCCGCCCGTGCGCAGCAGGATGCGGCCCGTGGCCGATCCGCGCTATGACACAGGTCAAGACCAGCGGCCTTTTCTGCCAGCCCACCTGGCGGCATCCGGCAGACGCTTTTCCGGACCGTGACCGCCGTCTCCACCGCGCGGATGAAATGGGCCGAAGCGGCGCTGAACCGGATGGATATTCCGGATGGCCGACCCAGCCTTTTGCCGCCGTGATTGATTTCGCGATACCGCCCGTGGTGCCATGTGGCCTGCAATTGTCCGTCTGGCTACCAACCATGGTGCAGCAAGTTTGCGCTTCTGGGTGCGGGGTCAGACCCTTGCACAAATGACTCAAGCCAATGTCAATCTGCCTTTGAGATCCCGCCAAAGCGCGCTAGACACTTGCCGATCAATTTACCGTAATGCATCTTTCGGCCAGACTAAATTTTAGGTGATTACGATGAAAACTTCGATCTGGACGCTCCTTCTGGGCCTCCTGATGATCGCGGCTGGCGTTCTGGCCCTGATCAATCCGTTCCCGGCCTCGCTCGCGGTGACCATCTTCGCAGGGTGGAGCTTCATTATCCTCGGAATCCTGCAGATCGTCAGTGGCATTCGCGATACCTCAGGCGGCACGCGCATCCTGTTGGTCATCATAGGCGCCATCATGGTGTGGATCGGCTGGGAAGTGTTGGGCAACCCGATTGGCGGTCTTTTGGCGCTTACCATCGTCGTCGCCATATCGTTCGTTGCTTCGGGCGTGGCAAAGATCATCCTCGGCTTCCAGCTCACTGGGTCGGGCTTCGGTATCTGGGTCATCCTGTCAGGCGCCCTTTCTTTGGCGCTTGGCGTTTTGTTCCTCAGCAACATCCTGGGCGCCGCGCCCTGGCTGCTGGGCGTCCTGCTTGGGGTCGAACTGATCTCGGACGGTGTGACCGCCATCGCGCTGTGGTATCACCATCGCAAGGCGTGATCCTTTGACATCGCCCCTCGCCGGATCGTCGGCGGGGGGCGCTTCGGCTCTGCCAGTGACAATGGGAATTGGCCATGATCCTTGGCATCGGCTCTGATCTTTGCAACATCGACCGGATCGAGGGCACGATTGCCCGCTTCGGTGAAAGGTTCCTCGCGCGGGTCTATACCGACCGCGAGCGTGCCAAGGCCGAAAGCCGCCCCCGCAACATCCCCGCCACCTATGCCAAACGCTGGGCCGCCAAAGAGGCGTGCTCCAAGGCGCTGGGCACCGGATTGCGCATGGGGATCGCCTGGAAGGACATGGCCGTGGTGAACCTGTGGACGGGTCAGCCGGTGATGGAACTGACCGGCTGGGCTGCGGCCCGGCTGGCCGAGATGACCCCGCCCGGGCACGAGGCGGTGGTCCATGTCACCCTGACCGACGATCACCCCTGGGCGCAGGCTTTCGTGGTGATCGAGGCATTGCCGATCGGCACACCCCGGCCGATCCCGCAAGCCCTGCCGCACCGCAAGCCGAGTTGAGCCTGCTGCACAGAGGCTTGGCTTGACTTGGCCCGCCTGCGCGGCCATGTAGCCCCAAACCATCAGGAAAGCGCATATGGCCAGCCGCAGCACGTCCGAGAACGGCATCGTCGAGACCATCAAGACCATCGTCTATGCCCTGCTGATCGCGGGCCTGTTCCGGACCTTGCTGTTCCAGCCGTTCTTCATCCCGTCAGAATCGATGAAGGACACGTTGCTGATCGGCGACTTCCTGTTCGTCAACAAGATGGCTTATGGCTATTCGCAATATTCCTGCCCGTTCTCGATCTGCCCGATCCCGGGACGCATCAAGGTGCCGTTCCTGTCGCATGACCCAGAGCGCGGCGATATCGTGGTGTTCCGCCATCCGGTGAACGGCGAGGATTACATCAAGCGCCTGATCGGCCTGCCGGGCGACAAGATCCAGGTGAAGGCGGGCGTTTTGTTCATCAACGGCGCCGAAGTGCCGCAGGAACCGGCGGGGATCTTCCACGAGGTCTATGCCCCGCAGGGTTCGATGGGCAGCCACCCGCGCTGCCAGAACACCCCGGTCGGCGAGGGCGGCGACTGCACCCGGACGCGCCTGACCGAAACCCTGCCGAACGGCGTGCGGCATGACATCCTGAACACGGACGACGGCCCCGGCTTCCCCGACACGACCGCGATCTACACCGTGCCCGAGGCGCACTACTTCTTCATGGGCGACAACCGCGACAATTCCACCGACAGCCGCTTCAGCCAGGACGCGGGCGGCGTGGGCTTCGTCCCGGCGGCGAACCTTCTGGGCAAGGCCAATCTGGTGGTGTTTTCCTCGGCCGGCAGCAGCATGCTGTATTTCTGGACCTGGCGCATGGACCGGTTCTTCCACTGGGCGTCGTGAGGGGCGCCATGAGGCAAGCTTGAAGCTGTCGGCCGATCTTGCTGTCTTTGCTGCCCGCCTTGGCGTCAGCTTCCGCGCGCCCGATCTGCTGATCCGCGCCACGACCCATGCGTCGATCTCGTCCGCCCAAAGGCCGGACAATCAAAGGCTGGAGTTTCTGGGCGACCGCGTGCTGGGCCTGACCCTGGCAGAGGCGCTGTTCGGGGCGGATATGGCCGCGTCCGAAGGTCAGCTTGCGCCCCGGTTCAACGCGCTGGTGCGCAAGGAAACCTGCGCCGATGTGGCGCGCGAGGTCGGCCTTGGCGAGGTGCTGCGGTTGGGGCGAAGCGAGATGCTGTCGGGCGGGCGCCGGAAAGAGGCGCTGCTGGCCGATGCCATGGAAGCGGTGATCGCGGCGGTGTTTCTGGATCAGGGGTTCGAGGCGGCGCGGGCCCTGGTGCTGCGCCTGTGGGCCAGCCGCATTGACAGCGCGGGCGATGTTGGCCGCGACCCCAAGACCGCCTTGCAGGAATGGGCGCAGGCCCGCGCCATGCCTCCGCCGGTGTACGAGGAACAGTCGCGCACCGGCCCCGACCACGCGCCGATCTTTGTGGTCCGCGTGACGATTGCCAGCGGCGAGGCGGAAAGCGCCGAGGCCGGCACCAAGCGGCAGGCCGAACAGCAGGCCGCGACCAAGCTTCTGGCGCGGCTTGAACCCGGCGCTGGCGGGGCGTGACCGTTTCCGCCCGCGAGGAGCGCCCCTCGCCATTTGCCGTAAAATCCGCTACGCCGCTTTTCATCATTTCCGGAGATCTGAACCCCATGACTACCAAAGCCGGATTCGTGGCGCTGATCGGAGAGCCGAACGCAGGGAAATCGACCCTGTTGAACCAGATGGTCGGGGCCAAGATCTCGATCGTCACGCACAAGGTGCAGACCACGCGGACCCGTATCCGCGGCATCTGCATGGACGGTCAGGCGCAGATCGTGTTCGTGGACACGCCGGGCCTGTTCCGGCCGCGCCGGCGGCTGGACCGCGCCATGGTGGCGGCTGCCTGGGGCGGGGCGACCGATGCCGATGTCATCGTGCTGCTGATCGAGGCGCATCGGGGCCAGACCGAGGGCGTCAAGGCGATCATCGACGGGCTGAAGGACCGCATCCCGCAGGGGCAGAAGATCGCGCTGGCGATCAACAAGATCGACCGGGTGAAGGCGGAAAGCCTTCTCGCGCTCGCGCAGGAAATGAGCGGGGCGTTTCCGTTTGCCGAGACGTTCATGATCAGCGCCGAGCGCGGGCACGGCGTCGAAAAGTTGAAGCACTGGCTGGCGAGCGAAATGCCGGACGGCGCGTGGTTCTATCCCGAGGACCAGCTTGCCGACGTGCCGCAGCGCCAGATCGCGGCGGAAATCACCCGCGAGAAGCTGACCCTGCGTCTGCACGAGGAACTGCCCTATCAGTTGACGGTCGAGACCGAAAAGTGGGAGGACAAGCCCGATGGCACCACCCGCATCGACCAGATCATCTATGTCGCCCGCGATGGTCACAAGGGCATCGTGCTGGGCGACGGCGGCGAGACGATCAAGCAGATCGGCA
>JANLQT010000307.1:0-3838 GCA_031368035.1 Rhodobacterales bacterium
GGCTATGCCACGCAGGTGGACAAGGGGATTGCCCGGGTTCGGATGTGTCTGCCGGATATCTACGAATTGGCGCAAGGCGGCACGGCGGTCGGCACCGGGCTGAACACCCGCGTCGGGTTTGACCTGCGGGTGGCGGCAGAGATCGCCGCGATCACCGGGCTGCCGTTCGTGACCGCTCCGAACAAGTTCGAGGCGTTGGCGGCGCATGACGCGATGGTCATGTTTTCGGGTGCGTTGAAGACCGTTGCGGCGGGGCTCTTCAAGATCGCCAATGACTTGCGGCTGCTGGGGTCTGGCCCCCGGTCGGGGCTGGGGGAGTTGATCCTGCCGGAGAATGAGCCGGGATCGTCCATCATGCCGGGCAAGGTGAACCCGACCCAGGCCGAGGCGCTGACCATGGTGTGCGCGCATGTCATGGGGAACGATGCGGCGGTGGGGTTTGCAGGCAGCCAGGGGCATTTCGAGCTGAACGTCTACAACCCGATGATGGCCTATAACGTGCTGCAATCCATGCAGCTTCTGGGCGATGCGGCGCGCAGTTTCACCGACAACATGGTGGTGGGCACGCAAGCGAATGTCGCGCGGATCGATAAGCTGATGAAGGAAAGCCTGATGCTGGTGACAGCTTTGGCCCCGACGATCGGCTATGACGCCGCGACCAAGGTGGCCAAGACTGCGCACAAGAACGGCACGACCTTGCGCGAGGAGGCGATTGCGCTGGGGTTCGTCGATGGCGAGACCTTCGACCGCGTCGTGCGGCCCGAGGACATGATAGGCCCGAAAGGCTGATGGCCGGGGTCGTCAACCTGCGTGCGGCGCGGAAGGCCAAAGACCGCGCCGAGGCGCGGGTGCAGGCGGATGCGAACGCGCTGAAGTTTGGACGAACGCGTGGGCAGAAGGCGCAGGAGGCGGCAGAGGCGGAGCGGGTGCGCGCGGAGTTGGACGGGAAGAAGCGGGACGGGGATTAACCCGGGGTTAACCCTGATGCTGCAAATTCGAGGCAGGGAGGTTGCGCCATGTCCACTGCCTTGCCAGCCGTCATCACGCCTGATCGCTGGATCATCCAGATGTTTTCCGCCCGCGCGGCGGCTGAGGGCGGCATGATCCGCCGCCAGGTCGCGGATGTGGAGCGATTGGTCGGGCGAGAGCGATTCCTGTTCGAAGTGCGCAGGCGCGGATTCCGCGCGGTCGAGAACTCGGGGCAATTCATCGTATTCTGCAATCAAGAACCGGTCAAGATACTGACATAACAGGATAAAGACCAAATTTCTTCGAAGAAATTTGCAAATCTTTTCGAAAAGATTTGGTCTTCCTTCGGCGTTGCGCTTAGGTTCCGGGGTGAAGGAAACCCCATGTCCGCCCGCCCGATCAAACACTCCCTGACCCTGCGCGGCCATCGCACCTCGGTCTCGCTGGAAGCCGCGTTCTGGGACGAGTTCCGCCGCCTCGCCCAGGCCCGCAGCCAATCGCTCAACGACCTTGCCGCCGAAATCGACGCCCGGCGCGGCGAAGTCGGGCTCGCCTCGGCGATCCGGGTCTTCGTGCTGGCAGCCGCGCTGAACGCCTGATCTCGCCGCTTTCCCCTTGAAATACCGCCCCATTCGGCGCATAGGACCGCCGGAGCCTGCCACCCGCGCGGGCCTAATCCCATTTGGAGAGACCATGGCCAAGGAAGACATCCTCGAATTCCCCGGCGTCGTTAAGGAACTCCTGCCCAATGCGACGTTCAAGGTCGAGCTTGAGAATGGCCATGAACTGATCGCAACGATGGCAGGCAAGATGCGGAAAAACCGCATCCGAGTTCTGGCCGGCGACAAGGTGCAGGTGGAAATGACCCCCTATGATCTGTCCAAGGGGCGCATCAACTACCGTTTCAAGTGAAGCTGATCCTGGGATCGGCCAGCCCGCGCCGAAGGGAACTTCTGGCGCAACTGGGCATCACCCCCGACGCGGTCCTGCCCCCCGACATTGACGAGACGCCGCGCAAGGCCGAACTGCCCCGGCCCTATTGCGCCCGGCTGGCGCTGGAAAAGGCGCGCGCGGTGACCTCGGACCCCGATGACATCGTGCTTTGCGCGGATACCACGGTGGCCTTGGGCCGCCGCATCCTTGGCAAGCCCGAAGACGCCGCCGAAGCCGCCGCCTTCCTGCGCTTGATGAGCGGGCGCCGGCATCAGGTCATCACCGCTGTGGCCGTCCGCAAAGGTGACAAGACCTGGACCCGCGAAGCCGTCAGCGCCGTAAAGATGAAGCGCTTGTCGGAAGGCGAAATCGGCGCCTATCTCGCCAGCGGCGAATGGCAGGGCAAGGCCGGCGCCTATGCGATCCAAGGCCGCGCCGCCGCCTTCATCCCGTGGATTTCCGGCTCGTTCACCGCCATAGTGGGCCTGCCCCTCGCTGAAACCGCCGCGCTGCTTCAGGCCGCCGGCTACAAGGTGCCCCAATGATCGGCCGCGTTGTTATCCTTGACGAAATCGCTGGCCGCGGCGTTGCCGCCCTGATGGTCGATGGCCGTCTTGAAGAGTTGTCCATCGACCCCGAGGGCGACGCCCCCCTGCCCGGCGCGATCTACCGCGCCGTCGCCGACCGCCCTATGAAGGGCCAGGGCGGCATGTTCCTGAAGCTGCCCGGCGGGCTGTCGGCCTTCCTGCGCCAGACCGACGGCATCGCCCCCGGTCAGCGGCTGCTGGTGCAAGTCACCGGCCCGGCAGAGCCCGGCAAGGCCCTGCCCGTCACCGCCCGCCTGCTGTTCAAATCCCGCTTCGCCATCGTTACCCCCGGCGCACCCGGTCTGAATATTTCGCGCCAAATCAAGGATGAGGGCAACCGCGACAGGCTTGACGCCATCGCCTCCGACGGCATGAAAGGCGCTGATGAAACGCTTGGCCTGATCATCCGCTCCGCCGCCGCCGAGACCGAGGACGCGGTGATCGCCGAAGATATCTTCGCCATGCGCAGCCTTGCCGAAGCCGTTCTGGCCGACCTGCAAGGCGATCCGGAACTGCTGGTCGAAGGCGCAATGGCGCACGACCTTGCGTTCCGCGACTGGCTGGACCCCGCGCCCGATGGCGTGGAAACCGAACCCGGCGATCTGGAGCGCAGCGGTGCGCTGGACCTGATCGACGCGCTGCGCGTGGCCCGCGTGGACTTGGCCAATGGCGCGCATATGTGGATCGAGCCCACTCGCGCGCTGGTGGCTGTGGATGTGAACACCGGCCCCGACACCTCGCCCGCTGCCGCGTTGAAGGCCAATATCGCCGCCGCCCGCGATCTGCCGCGGCAGTTGCGCCTGCGCGGGCTTGGCGGGCAGATCGTGGTCGATTTCGCGCCGATCTCGAAGAAGGACCGCGCCATTCTGGATCAGGTCCTGCGAGCCGCCTTCAAGGCCGAGGGCAATGAGAGCACTCTGGCCGGCTGGTCCCCGCTGGGCCTGTTCGAACTGACCCGCCGTCGTGACCGTCTGCCCTTGGCAGAGCTGTTGCCATGATCTGTCCGATCTGCGCCAAACCCAGCGATCCGGCCTATCGTCCCTTCTGCTGCCGCCGCTGCGCCGATATCGACCTGGGCCGGTGGCTGAAGGGCAGTTACGTCCTGCCGGGTGAGCCCGACGACACCGAAGACGCCCCGCCCGCGCCGTCGCCGATCCCGCAGTAGCACCCTCGCCGTGCGAAAAATATCGCCCGACCCACTGGACAGCCCCCCAAGCGTGACGTATTCACCCGCCACCAACGGCAAGCCTTGGAGGTTCGCCAAAGGCCCGGTGCCCAGATAGCTCAGTTGGTAGAGCAGCGGATTGAAAATCCGCGTGTCGCTGGTTCGATTCCGGCTCTGGGCACCA
>JANLQT010000308.1:0-3590 GCA_031368035.1 Rhodobacterales bacterium
AACCAGCGGTCCTGGTCAAGGCTCGCCGCCAGAAACGCCCAGATGCCGAACCCCGCCATCGCCAGGATCGCAGCCGTCGCGGTCAGCGGGTAGCCGCCCGCAATCCCCAGCCAGGCCGACCCCAGCACCAGCGCGCCCAGATGGGGCAGGCGGACCCGTTCCCAAACCGGATCGCTGCGCCGCAGCAGGCCAAGGCCCGCATGCACGACAAGCCAGGCATAGATCGCGCCCCAGATCGCAAAGGCAAAGCCCGCCGGCTGGATCGAGGCTCGCTCGATGCGGACCGGAAACAGGCCGGGATCATAGCCCATGAACGGCGGGGTTACGGCGGGGGCAACCACAAAGGCAAGGGTGGCCAAAAGGACAAGGAGTGCGCGCATGTTCAATCTACGCGCAGCGCATGCAATTGGATCACTCCATCGTGCCCGTGGCAGAAATCCGGGTCTTGCCGCGCAGATAGGGGTGCAGCACGGGCGGCAGATTGACCGAGCCATCCGCCTGCTGGCCGTTCTCCAGCACCGCAATCAGGCAGCGGCCCACCGCAAGGCCTGACCCGTTCAGCGTGGCCACGAACTCGGGCTTGCCGCCCGCCGCGCGATAGCGCGCGTTCATCCGGCGGCCCTGAAACGCACCGCAGGTGGAAACCGAGGAGATTTCGCGGTACTTGTTCTGCCCCGGCAGCCAGACCTCCAGATCATGGGTCTTTTGCGCGCCAAAGCCCATGTCGCCAGTGCACAGCACGATGGTGCGATAGGGCAGGCCCAGCGCCTCCAGCACGGCTTGCGCACATTCGGTCATGCGGCCGTGTTCGGCGAGCGCGTTGTCCGGGGTGCAGATCGTCACCATCTCGACCTTTTCGAACTGGTGCTGGCGCAGCATGCCGGACGTGTCCTTGCCAGCGCTGCCCGCTTCGGACCGGAAGCACTGGGTGTGCGCCGTCATGCGGATCGGCAGGGCGGCCTCGTCCAGAAGTTCCCCGGCGACGGTGTTGGTCAGCGTGACTTCCGAAGTGGGGATCAGCCACCAGCCATTGGTGGTCTGATAGCTGTCCTCGGCGAATTTCGGCAACTGGTTGGTGCCATACATCGCCTCTTCCTTGACCAGAACCGGGGTCCAGACCTCTTGCAGCGCGTGCTGCTCGATATGCAAATCCAGCATGAACTGCGCCAAAGCCCGGTGCAGGCGGATCACCGCGCCTTTCAGCACGACGAACCGGCTGCCCGACAGTTTCGCGGCGGTTTCAAAGTCCATGCCGGGCTTGACCCCGGCGATCTCGAAATGTTCCACCGGGGTGAAGTCGAAATTGCGCGGGTTGCCCCAGCGGCGGATTTCGACGTTGTCCGTCTCGTCGCGGCCCTCGGGCACGGTGCCCAGCGGCAGGTTCGGGATACCCATCAGGGCACCCCGCAAGGCGGCATCCTCGGCAGCGGCCTCTTCGGTCAACCGCGCGCCTTCGGCTTTCTTCTCGGTCACCAGCACGCGCAGCCGTTCAAACTCGGCAGTATCGCCCCGTGCCTTGGCCGCGCCCGCGTCCTTGCTGGCGCGGTTCTGCTCGGCCGCGGCCGTTTCGGCGGCGAGAATCTTCCCGCGCCGCGCCTCGTCCAGCGCCAGAAGTCCGGGTGACATCGGTGCGAGGCCCCGGCGCGCCAAGGCGGCGTCGAAAGCGGCGGGGTTTTCGCGGATCGCGCGGATGTCATGCATGGGAAGCCTCACGGGTGAACTTGGCATGCATATGCCCGATTTGCGGGGCTTGGGTAAAGCGGGAAACCGGGACGGTGTGGTTGGCCCGGGTAAGCGCATCGTGCCGGGTGCCCGCTTGAATGTCTTGCCGAAATGCCAGATCGGGCGCAGCTTTCAAGCAGGAACTTTCGGGGGAGGGTTGCCCATGCCGCAGTCAGAGTCCGCCTACGCCGGTGCGGCGCCCGAGCTTTACAACCGCCTCATGGTTCCGCTGTTGTTTGAGCCATATGCGGCAGATATGGCCGCTTGTGTCGCCGCCCTGCATCCGATGGCGGTGTTGGAGACGGCGGCAGGCTCGGGCGCCGTGACGCGCGCCCTAGCCCCCCTTCTGGCCAGGACTGCGCGTTATGTCGTGACCGATCTGAACCCCGCAATGTTGGAGCAGGCGAAGTCCCAGCAGCCTGACGATGTGAGAATCGAGTTCCGGGCCGCCGATGCGCTTGACTTGCCGTTTCCTGATAGCAGTTTTGACGTGGTATGCTGCCAGTTCGGCGTGATGTTCTTTCCAGACCGCGTGAAAGCCTACCGCGCCGCGTTGCGGGTGCTGAAACCCGGCGGGGTATTCCTGTTCAATGCCTGGGATAGCCTGAACGCGAACGACTTCGCCCGCACCGTGAATGAGGCAGTGGCGGCCTACTATCCCCTTGATCCCGAAGCGTTTCGTGTTCGCACGCCTTACAGCTATCATGACGAAATGCGGATCAAAGCCGACCTGACCGCCGCCGGATTCAACAAGATCAGTGTCCAGCGGGTTCCGCACCAAAGCCGAGCCCCTTCGGCCCAAAGCGCGGCGTTAGCCCAATGTCACGGCACGCCGCTGCGGATGGAGATCATAGCCCGCGGAGCGACTGATCTTGCCCCCGTGACGGCACATGCCGAGGCGGCCTTGACCCGGCGCTTTGGCACGGGTCCGATCACCGGCAAGATGCAAGCGCTGGTGGTGGAAGCTCGCGCCTGACCCTGCGCTGCACTCGCTCGCGCGTATTTCATTTTTGGTGAGGCTCGAAAGTCGGAACGCCTGCGCCCAAATTGTGCGGAATTCCGGCGGTTGCTCGCTTTCGCCCCCCGCCTTGCGCCCAACCTGCGGCCTCTGTAGGGTGCCCGCCAAAATTCGGGGGTGCGTGCCCCCAGAAAGAGGATCAATGTTCGTCACTGCCGCCTATGCCCAGGCCGCCGATGTCTCCAGCGCCGGCTCGATGTTTGGCACCTTCGTGCCGCTGATCGCGATTTTCGGCATCATGTATTTCCTGATGATCCGCCCGCAGCAGAAGAAAGCCGCCAGCCACAAGACCATGCTGGAAGCCCTGCGCCGCGGCGATCAGGTGGTGACGGGCGGCGGCATTGTCGGCAAGGTCTCGAAGGTCAGCGACGACAATATGGTCGAGGTCGAGATTGCGGATGGCGTGAAGATCAAGGTCCTCAAGGGCTCGATCACCCAGGTCTTGTCCAAGACCGATCCCGCCCCGGCTGCCATAGGCTGACACGATGTTTACCCCGCCCTGGAAACGCCTTTTCATTTGGGCCGTCGTGGCCGCTGGCCTGCTGATGGCCACGCCGAACCTGTTTTACAGTCGGGTTGAAAGCCACAACGACGCTCAAGACGCCATCCTCAAGTCGGGGGCCGAGCCGACGGCAGAGCAGGCGGCGGCCGTCGCTGGCTGGCCCGGGTTCCTGCCCAATGCGCTGGTCAATCTGGGTCTTGACCTGCGCGGCGGCGCGCATCTTCTGGCCGAGGTGCAGCTGGCGGATGTGTACAAGCAGCGCATGGACAGCCTGTGGCCCGAAGTGCGCGACGCCCTGAAGGATGTGCGCGATCAGGCCGGCTCCATCCGGCGCGAGCCCTCGGCCCC
>JANLQT010000310.1:0-2138 GCA_031368035.1 Rhodobacterales bacterium
ACCCATGTCACCCATATCGACATGCCCGTCTCGCCGTCGCGAGTCTGGGCGGCCATCAACGGTTGAGGAGGGAAAGATGCACAATTTCGACTTCGTGAAGCCCACCTCGGTCGCGGAAGCGGTCGCGGCGCTCAAGGCCGACGGCGCGCAGGCGCTGTCGGGTGGCCAGACGCTGATTTCCACGATGAAACAGCGCCTTGCCGCCCCCGCCGTACTGGTCAGCCTGACCGGCATCGCCGCGCTGAAAGGCGTGTCGGTGTCGGGCCGCGTCATGACCATCGGGGCTGCCACCACCCATGCCACGGTTGCGGCGGAAGCCGCCAAAGCCTATCCGGCGCTGGCGGCTTTGGCCGGCGGCATCGGCGATCCGGCGGTCCGCAATCGCGGCACCATCGGCGGCAGCCTTGCCAACAACGACCCCGCCGCCTGCTATCCGGCGGGGGTGCTGGGGTCTGGCGCGACAATTGTCACCAACAAGCGCGAGATTGCGGCGGACGATTATTTCCAGGGCCTGTTCTCGACCGCGCTGGACGAGGGCGAGATCATCACCGCCGTCCGTTTCCCGATCCCCGACCGGGCGGCCTATGCCAAGTTCCTGCAACCCGCCTCGCGCTTCTCGCTGACCTCGGCCTTCGTGGCCAAGACCGGCAACGTGGTGCGCGCGGCGATCACCGGGGCGAGCGAAAGCGGCGTGTTCCGCTGGACCGAGGGCGAGGCGGCGCTGTCGGCCAATTTCGCGGCCTCGGCGGTGAAGGGGCTGAAGGTCGCGGCAGAGGACATGATCGGTGATCTGCACGGCAGCAAAGCCTACCGCGCCGCTCTGGTGGCGGTGATGACGGCCCGCGCCGTGGCGATGGCCTGACACCAAACAAGCAGGATGGGGGAATCCCCCATCCTACACCAGGGCGATGATCTGTTTTCGCAGGCTGGCGACCAGCTCCGGTTGCGGTTGGCGGCAGCCTTGCGCCAGCCAGCCCTCGATCCGCGCGAAAATGCCGCCGATCAGGAAAACCAGTGTCTCGTCCGGCACGGGGTGGCCCAGCCGTTCCAGATCGCGGCGCAGAAGGTCCGAGGTCATCACCTTGAACCGCGTCATGATCGCATGGCCGGCAGAAGAGCCTTGCAACCGCCGCCGGAAGCCTTGCGAGGATGCAAGGTGGTCCACCAGCCAGACCAGCGTCGGCAGATCGCCTGCGGGGTTCTGCATCTGCAGCGCGATCTTCTCGATTTCTTCCGCGCCAAAGGCAAAGCCGCTGTCCAGCAGGTCCTGCTTGGCGGTGAAATGCGCATAAAAGGTGGACCGCGCCACATCGGCCTTTTCACAGATCATCTGCACGTTGATGTCGGCCCAGTCGTGGTCCTGAAGCAGCGCCAGCAGCGCCTCCCACAACATCCGGCGCGAGCGCAGGGCGCGGCGGTCGGACACAAGCGGCGGGGTCTGTAGGGTATCGGACATGGCCGACCTTCTGTGCTGTGGTGTTGTCGAACAAATGCCCGATAACGGACATATGTTCAAGAAGGAACGCGCGATGACCGATATATCCACACCAAGAACCCATGACAGCCTGATCCGAACACTCGTCCGCTGGGGGCTGTACCCGGCCAGTTGGGCGGTGCTGATCTTCGGCTTTTACCGCATCGTGGTGCTGCAAGCCGACCCTGCCTCGGTCTGGACCCAAAGCACCGGGATCCTGATGCCGGTCTATCTTCTGATCGAGTTTACCCTGCCTTACGAAAAGCGTTGGGCGATGACCTGGGCTTCGGCCTGGGCCGATCTGAAATTCCTGGTGCTGAACGGCGGCACGATTTTCGCGGTCTCGGCCGGGCTGGCCTGGTTCACCATTTCGACCGCGGGCTTGCACCTGGGTCCGGCGAGTGACTGGCCACTTGCGGCCCAAGTGGTCGCGGCGCTGCTGATCTTTGAGGTGATCAACTATACCGTCCACCGCGCCATGCACGAGATGCGCGGACCTTTCGGGCGATTCCTGTGGGGCACCCATGCGGCGCATCACCTGCCGCCGCGGCTGTATCTGGTGATGCATGCGGTGTTTCACCCGATCAACGCGGTGATCATTCAGGCCGGTGCGATCATCCTGCCGGTCTGGCTGATGGGCTATTCGCCGCAAGCCGCCGCGATG
>JANLQT010000335.1:0-11629 GCA_031368035.1 Rhodobacterales bacterium
TGAGCGCGCCCACGCAATCTACGCTCAAGTTCCGCAATCGACGGAGGCAAAACAAACACTGAAACGACATCGCGCCCGAGTGAGGAACCTCGGATTTGCTGCCCGCCCTGCCAGTCGATGTCAAAAACGGTATCTCGACCCGCCGCCATTGCGGCTTCAACCGGCGCCCGAGGGCTTCCGTAGAAATTACCAAATACCTCTGCGTATTCAAGCATCTGACCTTCGGCTACCATGCGCTCAAATTCCGGACGGCTCCGAAAGAAATACTCACGGCCGTCTCGTTCCCCGGGACGTGGTGGCCGAGTTGTGGTCGATACCGAAAACCTCACGGTCGGGTCGCGCGCTAACAATAGCCGGGTCAACGTGGTCTTGCCCGCGCCCGAGGGCGATGACAAGATCAGCAGTAATCCCTTCCGTATCATGGGCTTACTCCACGTTCTGCACTTGCTCGCGCATTTGGTCGATCACGGTTTTCAGGTCCAGCCCGATCCGCGTCAGCGCCAGCGATTGCGCCTTGGAACACAAGGTATTCGCCTCGCGCAGAAACTCCTGCACCAGAAAATCGAACTTCCGACCGACCTGGCCCGCGTCCGCCAGCAGCGCCCGCGCTGCATCCACATGCGCGGTCAGGCGGTCAATCTCTTCGGTCACATCGCTTTTCACCGCCAGCATCGCCAGTTCCTGCGCGACACGGCCCTGGTCGAACCCCTCGGCATTGCCGATCACCCGCGCCAAAGCCGCGCGCAAGCTCGCCGCCGCTTCATCGGCCCGCGCCAGCACCGCCAGCTTGGCATCGGCGACCAGCCCCGCCACCCGGTCCAGTTGCGCCCCGATCACCCCGGCCAAAGCCAGCCCTTCCCCCGCGCGCATCGCATGGAAATCGGCCAGAAGCCCCGGCAGATCGGACAGAATCGCTGCGCGCAATGGCCCGGTGTCGACGTCAACCGCGCCCTGCTCCACCACGCCGCGCGCCGACAGCACATCCGCCGCCGTGGGCTGGCCCAGCGTCAGCCCCGCCGCCATCGCCGCATCCTCGACCGCCGCCAGCGCCCGCAAGGTCGCCGTCAACACCACCGGGTTCAGCCGCAACCCTTCAGAGACATCCCCCTCATCCCGCGCCACCTTCAGCGACAGCGAGACATTGCCCCGCCCCAGGACTTTCGCCAGTTCCGCCCGCAGCGCCAGTTCCAGCCCATCGACCCAATCGGGCACCCGCAGCCGCAAATCCAGCCCCTTGCCGTTGACCGACCTGATATCCCAGGCCCAGCCATAGCCCGCGCCCTGCCCCTTGCGCGCGGCAAATCCGGTCATCGAGACGGTCATGCCCGGCCCCCGACCTGCGCGCGGTATTTACCATTTGATAAGATTGTCCGCCAAAATTCGCGCAATGGGGTGTAGCCTTTCCCTGTGGGGCATTCGGGGCTTAGCAGAGCCCCGGCAAGGCAGCAACACAAGGCAGCAACACAAGGCGGCGATACAAGGCGGCGACACAAGGCACTGGCACTCTGGCGCTGAAGGGAATGGATCATGGTTCTGGGCTTCACCGGCAAAGGCAAAGACGGCGCAGTGGTTGACCTGCACCCGCTGCAACAGCTGCGCGGCTATTGGGAGGCGCTTCGGACCGGCAGCCGCCTGCCCTCCCGCGCCGATATTGATCCGCGCGGCATCGCCGGGGCCTTGGAAAGTGCCTTCCTGTTGGACCGCATTGCCCCCGGCATGGCAAAAATCCGGCTCTGCGGCATGGGCTTGCACGACATCATGGGGATGGAGCCTGCGGGCATGCCGCTGTCGGTCCTGTTCGATCCCGCCGCGCGGGCCCGGCTGTCCACGGCACTGGAGCAGGTCTTTGCCGGCCCCTCAGCGCTGGAATTGTGGGTCGAGGCGGAACGCGGTATCGGCAAGCCGGCGCTCGCCGGGCGGATGTTGCTGCTGCCGCTGCGCGATGCCAAGGGCGCGGTGACCATGGCGCTTGGCGGCATCGTGACCTCCGGAGCGATCGGCCGCCAGCCGCGCCGGTTCGCCATCGCAACGCTGATGGCCGAGCATCTGCCGCAGCGGCAAGCTGCCCCGCTGCCCCAGCCGGCTTTCGCCGAGCCGCCCGCGCCCTATGTGCCCCGCCCCGCCCCGGGCAAGACGCATTTGCGCCTGGTCTCTTCGCGCGACTGACCAAAGGCCAACGATTTTCCTTCGAAAAATCAGGCCTCGCCCAACCCTTGGTTCCGGGCCTGAATTTTCGAAGAAAATTCGTTGGCCAGCGCAAGCCGCGGGCGTGCAACCCCGGCCAATCGTGGTTAACGGAACCTGAACGGAATTTGAGACTCCAAGCGATTTCAAGGTGATACCGGGTCTTGCACGCGTGCAACACCCGGTTTTTCACAGTGTCAAAGCGCGATACGGCGCCCCTCGGCCCGCAAGGAATGCAGTTCCTCGCTGACCAGAAACGCCAGTTCCAGCGACTGGCTGGCGTTCAGACGCGGATCGCAGGCGGTGTGATAGCGGTCGGACAGATCCTCGTCCTTCACCGCCCGCAGCCCGCCGGTGCATTCGGTCACGTCCTTGCCGGTCATCTCGAAATGAACACCGCCGGGAATGGTGCCCTCGGCCTTGTGGATGCCGAAGAACTCCCGCACCTCGCGCAAAACGCTCTCAAACGGCCGGGTCTTGTAGCCCGAAGCCGCCTTGATCGTGTTGCCATGCATCGGATCGCAGGACCACAGCACATTGGCGCCTTCCTCTTGCACCGTCCGGATCAGCCGAGGCAAATGGTCCCCCACCTTGCCCGCGCCAAACCGCGCGATCAGCGTCAGCCGACCGGGTTCGTTTTGCGGGTTCAGCTTGGCCATCAGCACCTTCAGGTCTTCCGCCGTGGTCGAAGGCCCGCATTTCAGCCCGATCGGGTTCAAGACGCCCTTGCAGAATTCCACATGCGCGCCGTCCACCTGACGCGTGCGGTCGCCGATCCAGATCATGTGACCCGTCCCCGCCACCGGCTGCCCGGTGATGCTGTCGATCCGGCACAGGGCTTCTTCATATTCCAGCAGCAGCGCTTCATGGCTGGTGTAGAAATCCACCGTCGCCAGCGAGGGCGCCGAATCCGAGTTGATCCCGGCGGCATTCATGAAGTCCAAAGCGTCGGAAATCCGGTTCGCCGTCTCGCGGTAGCGTTCCGCCTTGTCATGCTCGGCAAAGCCAAGCGTCCAGGCATGCACCCGGTGAATATCCGCAAACCCCCCGGTCGAGAACGCCCGCAGCAGGTTAAGCGTCGCCGCAGACTGGGTATAGGCTTGCAACATCCGCTGCGGATCGGGATGGCGCGCTTCCGGCGTGAAGTCGAACCCGTTGATGATATCGCCCCGATAGGACGGCAGTTCCATGCCGCCAACCGCCTCGTTCGGCGTCGAACGCGGCTTGGCAAACTGCCCCGCCATCCGCCCCACCTTGATGACCGGCACCTTGGCCGCATAGGTCAGCACCACCGCCATCTGCAGCATCACCCGGAACGTGTCGCGGATGTTGTCGGCAGCGAATTCCGAAAAGCTTTCCGCGCAATCCCCGCCTTGCAACAGGAACGCCTTGCCCTCTGCCGCCAGCGCGAGTTGCTTCTTCAGCTTGCGCGCCTCGCCGGCAAACACCAGCGGGGGATATTTGGCCAATTGCGCCTCGACCTGATGCAGGGCGCCAGCGTCCGGATAGTCCGGCATCTGCACCCGGGGTTTGCTGCGCCAATCCGTCTTTGTCCAAGCCTTGGTCATGGGATTTCCCCTAAATTCTGCGTTGCGTCCCTATAAGGAAAAGTCACTGCAAAGCAAAGGGGCGAAAGCAAGGCGAAGGCTGTCGTCAGCCCTTGCGGTGGGCAGAGATTTCCTATTCGTTACTCTGGAAACGACACTTCAGGTCGCTAACCATGACTCTCACTCCGCGCAAGGCCACGCAGGTCATCAAGCCCGTGGTCCCCCGGCGCTTCGTATTCCTGCTGCTCGACAAATTCACGATGCTGGCCTTTGCCTCCGCCATCGAACCGTTGCGCATTGCCAACCGCGTGCTGGGCGCGCCCGCTTACAGCTGGAAACTCGCCGGCGAACACGGTGTGGAAGCGATTTGTTCCAACGGCGCCGCCTTCAAGCTGGACATGGGCCTGGACGAGGTGGACCGCGAGGATACGCTGCTGGTTTGCGGCGGCATCGATGTGCAGCGATCCTCGACCAAACCCGCGCTGAACTGGCTGCGGCGCGAAGCGCGGCGCGGCGTCACCATCGGCGGGCTGTGCACCGGGTCTTATGCGCTGGCCAAGGCGGGGCTGCTGGATGGGCGCAAGGCGACGATCCACTGGGAAAATCAGGACGGGTTCCTCGAAGAGTTTGAAAAGGTCACCCTGACCAAATCGGTGTTCGTGATGGACGGCAACCGCTGGTCCACCGCCGGGGGCACATCCTCGCTGGACCTGATGCTGAAAGTCATCGCCCAGGACCATGGCGAGGAAGTCGCCAACACCGTCGCTGACCAACTGATCTATTCCACCCCCCGCACCGATCAGGACACCCAGCGCCTGTCGATCCCGACCCGGATCGGCGTGCGGCACCCCAAACTGTCCCAGGTCATCCAGATGATGGAGGGCAATATCGAAGACCCGATGTCGCCCGCCGACCTTGCCGAAGAAGTCGGCATGTCCACCCGCCAACTGGAACGCCTGTTCCGCCGCTATCTGAACCGCTCGCCCAAGCGCTATTACATGGAACTGCGCCTGCAAAAGGCCCGCAACCTGCTGATGCAGACCGACATGAGCGTGATCAACGTTGCGTTGGCCTGCGGCTTTGCCAGCCCGTCGCATTTTTCCAAATGCTACCGCAGCCACTACAACACCACGCCTTACCGCGAGCGCGGCACCCAAGGAAACCCGACCCAAGGGCTGGGCAACCGCCTGTCGATCTGACCCAAGCGAAAACACCCCCAAAAAGGCCCGCGCAAGAGCCTTGGCTTTTTTTCGGGCGCACTTTAGGTTCACCACAGGATTTCGATCCAACATGGGAGTTAACAATGAAAAAACTGCTGCTGGCCTCTGCTGCTGTCACCGCTATGGCGGGCTCTGCCTGGGCTGAAGATGTCAAACTGGGGATTCTGATCGGCTTCACCGGCCCGATTGAATCGCTGACCAGCCATATGGCCAACGCGTCGGAAGCCGCGATGAAGGAAGTGAATGACAGCGGCAAGTCCGCCTTCACTTTCGCCTCGGTGCGTGGCGACTCGACCTGTACCGGTGCGGACGCGGCCGTCGCGGCTGCGACCAAGATGGTCACCTCGGACGGCGTGAAGGGCATCATCGGCGGCGACTGCTCCGGCGTGACCGGCGCTGTCCTGCAAAACGTCGCCCGCCCGAACGGCATCCCGATGATCTCGCCCTCGGCGACCTCGCCGGCGCTTTCGACCGCCGAAGACGACGGCCTGTTCTTCCGCACCGCGCCGTCTGACGCGCGCGAAGGCGAAGTGATGGCCGACATCCTGACCGAACGCGGCATCAAGTCGATCGCGCTGACCTATTCCAACAGCGACTACGGCAAGGGCCTGGCCGACGCGATTGCGACCTCGTTCACCAAGGTCGGCGGCACCGTCACCATCAACATCCCGCATGAAGACGGCAAGTCGGACTATTCCGCCGAAGTTGCCTCGCTGGCTGCCGCTGGCGGCGACATCCTCGTCGTGGCGGGCTATCTCGACCAGGGCGGCAAGGGCGTGATCCAAGCCTCGCTGGATACCGGCGCGTTCAAGACCTTCGGCCTGCCCGGCGGCATGGTGGGCGACAGCCTGCCGCTCGCCATCGGCCCGGCGCTGGACGGCTCGTTCGGTCAGGTTGCGCAATCAGACAGCGCGGGCGCTGCGATCCTTGCCGACATGGGCAAGGCCGCGACCCCGGCTTATGACGCCACCTCGCCCTATACGATGGAAAGCTATGACGCGGCTGCCCTGTTCATGCTGGCCATGAACGCCGCCAAGTCGTCGGATCCCAAGGTCTATCTGCCGTTCATCCTGCAGATCGCCAACGGCCCGGCCGACGGCTCGGGCGAGAAGATCCTGCCCGGCCAGCTTGGCCACGCGCTGGAACTGCTCGCCGCTGGCACGGCCATCGACTATGATGGCGCCTCGGGCGTGACGCTGATCGGACCGGGCGAAAGCGCCGGCCGGTATCGTGAGTTCACCGTCACCGGCGGCAAGTACGAAACCGTGAAGTTCCATTGATCCGGAACTGACCTAATGGACGCGGCCCGGGGAGCCCCCCCGGGCCGCTGCCATAAGACACGCCCGGACCCCGGTTAACGGGGCAAGATGGCGGGGAACAGGGGAACCATGATCGTCGTCGAAGACCTGCACCGGCATTTCGGGGCGTTTCGCGCCGTTGATGGCGCGTCGCTTGAGATTGCCACCGGCTCTATCACCGGCCTGATCGGCCCCAACGGCGCGGGGAAAACCACGCTGTTCAATGTGATCGCGGGTCGTTTGCCGCCCACCTCGGGCCGCGTCTTGATGGACGGCGAGGATATCACCGGCCTCGCCCCGCACAAACTGTTCGCCAAGGGCCTGCTGCGGACCTTCCAGATTGCCCATGAATTCGGCTCGATGACGGTGCGCGAAAACCTGATGATGGTGCCGGGCGGTCAGGCCGGCGAGACCTTGTGGAACACCTGGTTCCGCCGCGGCCTGATTGCCGAGGAAGAAGCCCGCATCCGCCGCAAGGCCGATGAAGTGCTGGAATTCCTGACGATTGCCCAGATTGCCGATGAAAAGGCCGGCCTGATCTCGGGCGGGCAGAAGAAGCTGGTGGAACTGGGCCGCACCATGATGGTCGATGCCAAGGTGGTGTTCCTGGACGAGGTCGGCGCCGGCGTGAACCGCACCCTGCTGAACACGATCGGCGACGCCATCGTCCGGCTGAACAAGGAACGCGGCTATACGTTCTGCGTGATCGAGCACGACATGGATTTCATTGCGCGCCTGTGCAACCCGGTGATCGTGATGGCCGAAGGCAAAGTCCTCGCCAAAGGCACCGTGGATCAGGTGCGCAGTGACGAGCGGGTGATCGAGGCTTACTTGGGCACCGGCCTGAAGAACAAAGTGAAGGAAGAGGCCGCGCATGTCTGACCTCATCCCCCGCGGAGCGCACGATTTTCCTCCGAAAAATCACGCTCCGCCCCCCTCTCCCCGGAATTTTCGAAGGAAATTCGTAGGGGAGCCCCCGCATGGCTGACCCCTTCCTGATCGGTGAGGCGATGACCGGCGGCTACGGCCCGGTCGATATCCTGCACGCCTGCACCATCGCCGTCGAAAAAGGCCAGATCGCCGTGATCGTCGGCCCCAACGGCGCGGGCAAATCCACCGCGATGAAAGCCGTGTTCGGCATGCTGTCCCTGCGCGGCGGCACCGTCCGCCTGAACGGCGAGGATATCACCAGGCTGTCGCCGCAAGACCGCGTCGCCAAAGGCATGGCCTTCGTGCCGCAAACCCACAACATCTTCACCTCGATGACCGTCGAGGAGAACCTGGAAATGGGTGCCTTCCTGCGCCGCGACGACATCAAGACCACGCTGGAGCAGGTCTATCACCTGTTCCCCATCCTCAAGACCAAGCGCTTGCAACCGGCTGGAGAGCTGTCCGGCGGCCAGCGCCAGCAGGTCGCCGTAGGCCGCGCCCTGATGACCCAGCCGCAGGTGCTGATGCTGGACGAGCCCACCGCTGGCGTCTCGCCCATCGTGATGGACGAATTGTTCGACCGCATCATCGAGGTTGCCCGCACCGGCATCTCGATCCTGATGGTGGAACAGAACGCCCGCCAGGCGCTGAACATCGCCGACAAGGGCTATGTCCTCGTGCAAGGCGCCAACCGCTACACCGACACCGGGGCCGCCCTTCTGGCCGACCCCGATGTCCGCCGCTCGTTCCTGGGGGGCTAAGGCCATGGATTTCCTCAACGCTCTCGTCGCCCTGCTGAACTTCGTGGTGATCCCCGCCGCCTCTTACGGCGCACAGCTTGCCATCGGTGCGCTTGGCGTCACCCTGATCTTCGCCATCCTGCGCTTTTCCAACTTCGCCTGGGGCGACACGATGGCCTTCGGCACCATGGTGGTGATCCTGTTCACCTGGGCATTCCAGGCGGCTGGCATCTCCATCGCGCCCCTGCCGACCGCGCTGCTGGCCCTGCCCTTCGGCATCGCCGTTACCGCCGCCCTGCTGCTGGCCACCGACCGCGTCGTCTACAAATTCTACCGCACCCAAAAGGCCAAGCCGATCATCCTCGTCATCGTCTCTGCCGGCGTGATGTTCATCATGAACGGCCTTGTCCGCATCATCATCGGCACCGAGGAACAAAACTTCTCCGACGGCGTGCGCTTCGTCGTCTCCGCCCAAGGCTTCAAGGACTGGTCCGGCCTTGCCGAAGGGCTGGCGATCAAAACCACCACCGCCATCACCATCGTCACCGCGCTGATCACCATGGCGATGCTGTTCTGGTTCCTGCAAAAGACCCGCACCGGCAAGTCGATGCGCGCGTTTTCCGACAACGAGGATCTGGCGCTGCTGTCCGGCATCAACCCCGACCGCGTGGTGCAGGTCACCTGGATCATCGCCGCAATTCTCGCCACCGTGGCGGGCACGCTTTACGGCCTCGACAAAAGCTTCCGCCCCTTCGTCTATTACCAACTTCTGCTGCCGATCTTCGCGGCGGCGGTCGTGGGCGGCCTCGGCTCGCCTTTGGGCGCGGTTGCGGGCGGCTTCATCGTGGCGTTTTCAGAAGTGTTCGTCACCTACGCCTGGAAGAAAGTGCTGACCTATATCCTTCCCACCGATCTGGCGCCTTCCAGCCTCGTGCAACTTCTGACCACCGATTACAAATTCGCGGTCAGTTTCTCCATCCTGATCATCGTCCTGCTGTTCCTTCCGAACGGCTTGTTCAACCGGGGGAGATGACATGAACCGGCGCGCCATCATCCTCTTCGGCGGGGTCGCCCTGCTTTATATCCTGACCGGGTTCTGGCTGTCCTGGAACGTCTCGCTGACCATCCTGATCTTCGGCCTGTTGTCGGCGATCATGGCGCTTGGCGTGAACATGCAATGGGGCTTTGCCGGCCTGTTTTCCACCGGCATCGTCGGCTCGGTCGCGCTTGGCGGCCTTGCTGTCGTGTTCATATCCGGCGCCCCGGTGCCCGAGGCGTTTGGGGCCCAAGGCGACGGCGTATTTTTCCTCGCCGCAGGCTGGCAAATTCTGCTGGGCCTTCTGGCCGGCATCGGCGTCATCGCGGCCTCGGTCTTCGCGTGGCAACGCATGGCCGCAGGGCACCTGCGCGGCCTTGTCATCGCGGCGCTGCTGACCGCCGGGTTCTTCCTGTATCGCGGCATCTTCGACCCCGCCGTCACGGCGGTCGAAAACTTCAACCCCGCGACCTTCGGCAATGTCGGCGGCTTTGGCCTGAACTCGATCTGGGCCTGGCCGGTCGGAGGCTTGTTTGCCGCCATCGCCGCCTGGGCCATCGGCAAGATCGCCCTCGGCCTGCGCGAGGATTATTTGGCCATCGCCACGCTCGGCATCGCTGAAATCATCATCACCATGATGAAGTCGGAAGACTGGATGGCGCGCGGCGTGAAGAACTTCATCAACCTGCCCCGCCCCTGGCCGGTCCCCTACGAGGTGAACCTGCAAAAGAACGCCGAGTTCCTGGCCTTCACCACCAACTGGGGCCTCGATCCCGTCACTGCCTCGACCATCTACGTCAAGCTGATCCTGATCGCCACGTTCACTGTCGTGCTGGGCATCCTGATCTTCCTGTTGCAACGCGCGATCCATTCCCCCTGGGGCCGGATGATGCACGCCATCCGCGATAACGAGATCGCTGCCTCGGCCATGGGCAAGGACGTGACGCGCCAGCATCTGATCATATTCGTCCTGGGCTCGGCGGTGATCGGGCTGACCGGCGCGATGTATGTGTCCTTGCTGGGCCAACTGGTGCCGGGCGAGTATTCCCCGCTGCGCTTCACCTTCCTGATCTGGATCATGGTGATCGTCGGCGGGTCCGGCAACAACTGGGGCGCGGTTCTGGGCGGGCTTCTGGTCGGCTGGCTGTGGCTGATCGTGGACAATGCCGGGCCGCTGGTGGTGCAGGCGCTGACCGCGTCCATGTCAGACGGGCCGCTCAAGACCCATCTGGTGGACGTCGCCCCGCAGATGCGACTTTTGACGCTGGGGGTCGCGCTGCTGCTGGTGCTGCGCTTCGCGCCCAAGGGCCTCTTGCCCGAGAAGTAACGCCCGCGACATGATTTGTCGCTGACTTGCATGATTCCGCGGGGCCACTCGGCATTCTGTCGGGCAAAAGCCTTGCAGGGAGTCCTTACCCATGAAAACCCATGCCCGTGTCGTCGTCATCGGCGGCGGCGTCGTCGGCTGTTCCGTCCTCTATCACCTGACCAAACTCGGCTGGTCGGACGTGATGCTGATCGAACGCTCCGACTTGACCTCCGGCTCCACCTGGCACGCCGCCGGCGGGTTCCACACCATCAACGGCGACACCAACATGGCCGCCCTGCAAGGCTATACGATCCGGCTTTACAAGGAACTGGAAGCCATCACCGGCATGTCCTGCGGCCTGCACCACGTCGGCGGCATGACGCTCGCCGACAATCAGGAACGCTTCGACCAATTGAAGGCCGAACGCGCCAAGCACCGCTACATGGGTCTCGACACCCGCCTGCTTTCACCGCAGGAAATCTCGGACATGACCGATGGCCTGGTGAACACCAAGGGCATCATCGGCGGACTCTATGACCCGCTTGACGGCCACCTTGACCCCTCGGGCACCACCCACGCCTATGCCAAGGCCGCGCGGATGGGCGGCGCAGAGATTGTCCTGCACAACCGCGTCACCGCGACCACTCAACGCGCCGATGGTGGCTGGGATGTGCAAACCGAACAAGGGCTTGTCACCTGTGAGCATCTCGTCAACGCCGGCGGTCTTTGGGCACGAGAGGTCGGCGCAATGGCCGGCGTCTACCTGCCGCTGTTGCCGATGGCGCACCAGTATCTCGTCACCGACGACATCCCGGAAATCATGGACATCCTCGGCAAGGGCCGCGAATTTCCCCATGTCATGGACCCGGGCGGCGAATTCTACCTGCGCCAGGAAGGCCGCGGCCTGTGCATCGGTTTCTACGAAAAGCCCTGCGAGCCGTGGAGCGTCGATGGCACCCCGTGGAACTTCGGTCACGAACTGCTGAACGAGCAATTCGACAAGATCGAGGACAGCGTCAACTTCGCCTACCGCCGCATTCCCGTGCTGGAACGCTCCGGCGTCAAGCGCGTCATCCACGGCCCCTTCACCTTCGCCCCCGACGGCAACCCGCTGATCGGCCCCGTCCCCGGCCTTCGCAACTATTGGAGCGCCTGCGCCGTCATGGCCGGCTTCTCTCAAGGCGGCGGCATGGGCCTGTCGCTCGCGCAATGGATGATCCACGGCGAGGTCGAACGCGACCCGCGCGGCTTTGACGTCTCGCGCTTCGGCAATTGGACCACCCCCGGCTACACCGTCCCCAAGGTGATCGAGAACTACCAGATGCGCTTTTCGGTCGGCTATCCGAACGAGGAACGCCCCGCCGC
>JANLQT010000359.1:0-33466 GCA_031368035.1 Rhodobacterales bacterium
GGCTTTGGCTAAACTGGTCGAAACCGTTCTGTCCAAGGGCCCGAATGGTGAGGACCCTTCGTCCGCCTCGTCCGTCACGCTGACCGATGACGAACTGGCCAAGATCAAGGCGATGAACGCGACCGCCGCCATCGTCATGCACTACGGCGGAAATGACTGGAGCCGGGCGCAGATCAACGGGTTGCAGACCCAGTTCGCCGCGATGGGGATCAAAGTGATCGCCGTCACCGATGCTGGCTTCAAACCCGAAAAGCAGGTGTCGGACATCGAGACGATCATGGCGCAAAAGCCGTCGATCATGATCTCGATCCCGACCGATCCGACAGCGACCGCCGCCGCCTACAAGGCCGTCGCCGATGCTGGCGTGAAGATCGTGTTCATGGACAACGTGGCCGCCGGGATGACGGCGGGCAAGGATTACGTCTCGGTCGTGTCCGCCGACAACTACGGCAACGGCGTGGCTGCGGCGCATCTGATGGCCAAGGCGTTGGATGGCAAGGGCAATATCGGGTTGGTGTTTCACGCCGCCGATTTCTTCGTGACCAAGCAGCGCTACGACGCCTTCAAGACCACGATCACCACGGACTATCCTGATATCAAGATCGTGGACGAACAGGGCATCGGCGGCCCGGACTTTTCGGGCGATGCTGAAAAGGCGGCTGGTGCCATGCTGACCTCTCACCCGGAAATTCAGGGCATCTGGGCGGTTTGGGACGTGCCTGCCGAGGGGGTGATTTCTGCCGCGCGCAACGCTGGCCGCGATGATCTGATCATCACGACCTGCGATCTGGGCGAGAATGTCGCGATTTCGATGGCACAAAACGGCTTTGTCAAAGGTCTTGGCGCGCAGCGACCCTATGACGCGGGCGTGGTTGAGGCGATGCTGGCGGGCTACGGCTTGCTGGGCAAGGCAGCTCCGGCCTTTGTGGCCCTGCCTGCGCTGCCGGTCAGCCATGCCAACCTGCTGGAGGCCTGGAAGCAGGTCTATTCGACCGAGGCAACCGACAACGTCAAATCCTCGATGGTCAACTAAGACCCTGCGCGGGCGGATGCTCCCCCGCCCGCGCCCCTTTTCAGGAGAGAGATGATGACCAAAGTGATGAACGTCGCCATGATCGGCGGCGGGTTCATGGGCAAGGCCCATGCCATGGCATACGCGGCGATGCCGATGTTCTTCTGGCCCGCACCCGCCATTCCGCACCGCAAAGTTGTGGTGGATGTGACAGACGGGGCCGCCGAAACAGCCCGCCAGCGCTTCGGCTTTGACGAGGCGTCGTCAGACTGGCGGGCTGTGGTGGCCCGACCTGATATCGACGTGGTGGACATCTGCACCCCCAACAATGTCCACGCCGAGATTGCGATTGCCGCAGCCGCTGCCGGCAAGCACATCATCTGCGAAAAGCCCCTTGCCCGCACGGTGGAAGAAGCCCGCGCCATGGCTGCGGCGGTGCGCAAAGCCGGGGTGATCCACATGGTCGCCTTCAACTATCGCCGGACGCCCGCGGTGGCGCTGGCCAAGAAATACATCGACGAAGGGCGGATCGGCCGCATCCTGAACTTTCGTGGCACCTATCTGCAAGACTGGTCAGCGGATGAGAATGGCCCACTGTCCTGGCGCTTTCAGAAGAAGATTGCGGGATCAGGTTCGGTCGGTGACATTGGCACCCATGTGGTTGACCTGGCGCATTATCTGGCTGGCCCCATCGCCGCCGTGAACGCGCTGACGCGCACCTATGTCAAGACCCGGCCCATCCAGCAAGGCGGGGTCGACAAGCTTGGCGCGTCCGAGAAATCGGCGGGTGCCGAACGGGCCGAGGTGGATGTGGATGACGAAGTCGTCTCGATGCTGAAATTCGAAAGCGGTGCCATCGGCTCGCTGGAGGCCACTCGCAACGCCTGGGGACGCAACAACTTCATCACGCTGGAGATTCACGGCACCAAAGGCTCCATCGCATTCAACTATGAACGCCGGGACGAGTTGCAGGTGATGTTTGCCGATGATCCGGCAGATGCACGCGGCTTCCGCACAGTTTATACTGGCCCTGCCCATCCCTATGGCCAAGGCCTTTGGCCGATCCCCGGCCTTGGCATCGGCTATTCCGAAACCAAGATCGTCGAATGTCACGACTTCTTCAGCGCCATCGTCTCAGGCAAGCAACCCAGCCCCAACTTCGATGACGGGCTGGCCTGCGAGTTGGTGGCCGACGCGCTGTTGCGGTCTGGCGAAACCGGGCTGTGGGAGAGCGTGGGCAAATGACCTCTGCTGTCGTCATGAAGGGGATTTCCAAGGCTTTTGGCGGTGTCAAAGCCCTGGACAACGTGGATTTCGAGGTTCGCCCAGGTGAAGTTCACGCCCTTCTTGGCGGCAACGGTGCGGGAAAGTCCACCATTCTCAAGGTCTTGAACGGCGTCCACAAGCCGGACGCCGGATCGATTGTGGTCGGGGGCACGCCCCTGACCACCCACACGCCCGAAGCCTCCCGCGCCGCTGGGATTGCGATGAACTTTCAGGAGATGAGCCTGATCCCCACGTTGACCGTGGCGCAGAACATTTTCCTTACCCGCGAAGCGCGCACCGCGCGCGGGTTTCTGGACGATGCCGCTTGCGAGGCCAAAGCTGCCCAGATTTTCGCCATGCTGGAGGTCAAGGTCGACCCCACGGCCTTGGTGGGCAACCTTGGCGCTGGGCAAAAGCAACTGACCGAGATTGCCAAGGCGATCAGCCAGACCTCCAAAGTCCTGATCCTTGATGAACCCTCAACCGCCTTGGCCGTGTCGGACGTGGAGCGTCTTTTCACCTTCCTGCGCAAACTGAAGTCGCAAGGGGTGGCCATCATCTATGTCAGCCACCGCATGGATGAGATCGCCCGCATCGCCGACCGCGCCACCATCCTGCGCGACGGCAAGCATGTCATCACCGCCGCGATGGCCGATCTGCCCATTGACGTGATGATCGAACATATCGTCGGCAAACGCTCAAAGGGGTTGGCCGACGTGCACCGGGGTGATGCTTCGCGCGGCGAGGTTTTGCTTGAGGTCCGCAACCTGACCGGCCCGCACAAACCTGACAATGTAAGCTTCACCCTGCACCGGGGCGAGGTTCTGGGTCTGGCGGGGCTTCTGGGATCTGGCCGTTCGGCACTGGCCCGCGTTATCGCCGGGGTGGAACCCGCCGTGTCGGGCGAGATCCGCATCAAGGGCCAGCCCGTGGCCATCCGCAAACCTTCTGACGCCATTCGCGCCGGGGTAGCACTGGTCCCCGAAGCGCGGGCCACGCAGGGCATCATTCCCGCCCATTCGGTGGCCACCAACATGGTACTGGCGGTTCTGGACCGCATTTCTGACAAGGGCGTCGTGGACCGGCAGAAGGCCAAAGCGATCACCGATGACATGATCCAGCGGCTGTCGATCAAAACCGCCAGCCGGGATCACGCCGTCTCGACGCTTTCAGGCGGCAATCAGCAAAAGGTGGTGATCGGCAAATGGCTGGCAACCGACCCTGACATTCTGGTGCTGGATGAACCCACCGCTGGCATCGACATCGGCTCAAAGTCGGAAATCATCCGGCTGGTCCGCGACCTTGCCGCGCAGGGCAAGGGGATCGTGATGATTTCATCGGAACTTTCGGAACTTCTGACCGCCTGCGATCGCATCCTCGTGATGGCCGACGGCCGCGCGCATCAGATGATCGACCGTGTCACGCTGGACGATGTGACCGAGCCTGACGCGGGCCACCGCTTGCAAGCGGCCGAGCGTCAGTTGCAGATCGAAATTCAAAAAGCCCTCGCCGCTGAAATCCCACAGACACAGGAGGTGTCCCATGGCTGACGCAGTCCCCTCGCCGATGGGCGGTTTCTTTACCAACTGGCGGCAGAACATCATCTACATCGGCTTTGTGCTGATCTTCGTGGTCTTCGCCCTGACGCTGAGCCAGAAGGGGTTTCTGAACCCGACCAACCTTCTGAACATCATCCGCCAAACCGCCATGATCGCCGTCATGGCGGTGGCGATGACCTTTGTTCTGGCCTCGGGTGAGATTGATCTGTCCATCGGCGCGGTGGCGGGTTTGGCAACCGTGACCGTCGCAATGGTGATTGCTGTGGCGGGGCCGGTGGCGGGCGTGCTGGCCGGGATTGCCACGGGCATAGCCGTGGGCTGCTTCAACGGGTTTCTCACCACACGTGTGGGTATCCCGTCGTTCCTGACCACGCTGGCCATGATGGGCATCGCCAAGGGTGTCGCCATGTGGATATCAGCCACCGCCGCCGTGCCGATCCTGTCGCCGAACTATTCCTGGGCGTTCGGTGGCGGCTCCATCGGTCCGATCCCGGTTCTGCTGTTCTGGATGCTGGTCGTCGGTGCCGTCGGCCACTTCGTCCTGCGCCGCACCGGCTTTGGCCGCAGGGTTCTGGCCACCGGAGGCGGAGAAACCGCAGCGCGCTATTCGGGCATCGACACCGCGAACATCAAGTTCAAGGTGCTGGTACTGTCCTCTACCGCCGCCGCCCTTGCGGGGATGCTCTACGCCGGACGCCTGCAATCGGGCCGCTTCCAATTGGGTGAGGGCGACGAGTTGTCCGTCATCGCCGCAGCGGTGCTTGGTGGCACCAGCCTGTTCGGCGGCAAGGGCACCGTTGTCGGCACCATCGTCGGTGCCCTGATGATCGGCCTGATCAACAACGGCCTGATCCTGATGGGGCTGGAGTTCAGCCAGCAACTGATCGCACGCGGCGCCATCATCATCCTCGCCGTCGCCCTGAGCCAGAAAAGGGTCTGAGATGTACACGATCACCGGCACCGTCACCGCCCGCCCGGAAACCCGTGTAGAGTTGCAAGAGTTGCTGATGGCACAAGTGGCCCCGACCCGTGCAGAACCCGGCTGCATCAACTACGACTTCCACGTCGATGCCGCCGACCCTTGCATCTTTGTCTTTTACGAAAATTGGACCAGCCGGGCCGCGTTGGACACCCATCTTGCGATGCCTCACCTCCAGCCGCTGTTCTCGCAGCTTGACCGACTTTTGGCCCTACCAGTGGACATCCGACCACTGGCAATGCTCAGCATGCCCGCATGACAGGGGGCCGGGCGGTTTCGTTCCGGTCCCCTTGCCATTGTGCAAAGCAGAATTCACTGCGCAGCCAATTCAACACTGAGTTAGGCAATTTTGCGCTACTCAACCTCACGAGAGATCGGCCCTTGGCCCCTTTGATCAGGCAAGATCTGTCGATTTCAGCCGTAGAGTTCACGTCACGAATACCAAGAAGTTCGCCCTCTGAGTGACAGCAACGGGCCGACGTTGACCTGGATTTCCGTTCGAGTGACCGGGGCCGAAAGCTTGGAAGCTCTAAATCGACACACGGACCAAAAGCGCCGGAGTCGGGATCGATCGGGCGTCCGCACCGCGCCCTGGTTGCTCAGAGAACGTGCTGAGACAGAGTGTCCGCTATCAATGCACCGCCGCATACATGATCTTCTGCTCTGTCGCCTCGGACGGGGTGAATTCCTCGACGATCCGGCCCTGTCGCGCCACCAGGATGCGGTCGGACAGGTTCAGGATTTCCGGCAGATAGGACGAGATCACCATCACCGCCAGCCCGTCATCGGCAAGATTTTGGATCAACTGGTGAATCTCGGCAATCGCCCCCACATCGACCCCGCGCGTGGGTTCGTCGAAGATCACCATACGCGGCTTTTGCACAAGGGATTTGGCAATGACCACCTTTTGCTGATTGCCACCCGACAGTTCGATCACCCGCGCGTCGGCGTTTATGGTCCTGATGTTCAGCTTGCCGCGCCACGCCTCGGCGAGGGTCGCCATTTCGGCATGGCTGACAATCGGCGGGCCTGCTGCCGCGAGCCTTCCAAGGTGCAGGTTCTGCGCGATCGACATCTGGTCGAAGAAGCCTTCCAGCTTGCGGTCTTCGGTCACATAGACCACGCCGTCCAACACGGCATGACGGGGCAGGCGGTAGGTGACGGGACGGTCCATCAGCCGCACCTCGCCGCCGTTGAAGAAGTTGCGCTTCAAGACGCCGGCAACGATCTTGGCGGCCTCGGTCCGGCCCGAGCCGATCAGGCCGAAGACCCCGGTGACCTGGCCCGCATAGATGGTGAACGAGGTGTTGCGCACCATCGCGCCCATCGACAGGTTCTGCACCGACAGCACCTTGGCCCCTGCCGCGCGCACGCGGCCCGCGTGGCGTTGATACAGCGCGCCTGACAGGGTGCGCCCGACCATGGCCTGGATGACCTTGTCCCGGTCAAAGGCGCGGGCCTGATCGGTCACCACCAGTTCACCGTCGCGCAGGATGGTGATGCGGTCGGCGATCAACAGCGCCTCTTCGATGGCATGGCTGATGAACACGATCGCTACGCCGTCCTGTTTCAGGCGCTGCACGAGGGCGAAGAAATAGCGCTTTTCCTCGGGCGTCAGGGTCGCGGTCGGTTCGTCGAAGATGATCAGCCGGGCCTTTTGCAACACGGCGCGGGCGATTTCGACCATCTGTTTTTGCGCGGCGCCAAGGCCCGAGACCATGGCCAGGGGATCGACGTTGAAGTTCAAGGTTTGCAGGAATTGCTGGGCAGCAATCGTCAGGCCGCGCAGGCGGTTGTAGCATTTCTCGTTCCCAAGATAAAGGTTCTGCGCCACGGTCATTGACGGCACGAGGCTGGTTTCCTGAAACACCATCGCCACGCCATGCGCCAGCGCCTCGGACGGAGAGCGGAAGACGGCCTCGTGTCCGTCGATCTTCAAGCTGCCGGAACTGGGGCTGGTGACCCCGGCGATGATCTTGGTCAGCGTGGATTTGCCCGCGCCGTTTTCGCCCAGAAGCGCGTGGATTTCGGCAGGCATCACGGTGAAGGTCACGTTCTTCACCGCCGGAACGCCGCGATATTCCTTGGTGATGGCGGTCATTTCGACCAGGGGCGGGGTCATGGCTGCACCTCGGTCAGGGACAGGATCGCGTGGCCGCCCTTGCTGGTCACCAGAACCCGGTCGCCAAAGTGCAAGGCCGAGGTGACGCCGTGGAAACGGCCATCGGCGCGGCTGTGATAGCTGGCGATGGGCCGGAAATCGGCGTCCAGCCGCACCAGAAGGCCATAGGACCGCGTCGGCGCCCAGGGCTTGATGATGCCATGGGTGCGGATGGCGCCGCCTTGCAGGGGTTCGTTGAAATCCACAGCAGGAGACAGAGAGGGGGCGATCCAGTGGCCTGGGTCCACCTCGCGCATCATGCGGGTGCGGTAGGCAGGTTCGCGCAGGACCAGTTCGATCAGTTGGTTTCTCGGGGCGAAGACCGGCAGCCACCAGCCACCGGGGGCGGGGGACAGGCGCGCAGGATAGCCGGGCAGGTCGGTGATCAGGGGGGTGCCCGATTGGGTCAGGCGGTGCTTCCAAGCCTCGACTACCACGACCCGCTCGCCTGCGAGCGCCGCTCCGATGGGCCAGGACAGGCCATCCGCCAGCTTTTGCAGGGTGCCGTCCGCGACCGACAACGCCCAGACCGAGCCGGAGGTCCCGGCTTGCAGCAGATCGCGCTTCCAGTCGGCGGTGGGGTTTTGGGCAGAGCCGATGCAGACGATCAGGCGGCCCGCGCCGCCGGGGGCCAAAGCGGTGATGCAGGCGCCGGGGGCCTTGACGGTGCGGTCGGTCTCGCCGGTCAGGATCAGGCTGCCGTCGGCCAGCCCGATTGCCAGAGTGGCGTCAATCACCGCCATGGCCGTCACCTCGGCGGGGCAGCGCCGCCATTCGGCGGCGACCCCAGTGGCGGGGTCCAGCGCGTGAAGGACAGCACCGGACGAGAACAGCACCTGGCCCCGGAACAGGACCAGATTGTCTGGGGCGGCGATTCGGGCCACTACCGTAGCGTCCTCTAGCAGGGTATTCGGCCGCAGCGCCCCGTCCATCGGCGGCACGGTGGCGGCAAAGGCGCCGCGACCGCGGAACCGGTCAATGCGGCTGGTAAGCCAGGCCATCATGGCCGCGCGCCCCAATAGGCGCGCGGACCGGTCCAGTCCGGGTCGGCGCCGGGGATCTTGTAGCGGCCGATCCGGTTGTTGAAGATGCCGCCGAGGTAAAGGTAGCCCTTGTGCTCGCGGATCGAGGTGACCTGCGGGTGCTTTTCGCCCACGCCGTCCCACAGCGACTGAAGGATGGTGCCGGACAGGTCGAACTTGATGACGCCGCCGGTGTTCATGTTGGGATAGAGCCATTCGTCGCGGGCGATCTGCATCACCATGTGCTTGCGGAATTTCGGCATCCGCTGCGCCAGGTCAAAGGCGGGGGCGCGCATGCCGATGATGCCGCACCAGAAATTGCCGTCCGAGGCGAGGTTGATGTTGTCGGGATAGCCCGGCAGGTCCGGGATGACCGCTTCCACCCGGCCCTTGTTCGGCCCGTCATAGTAGAACCGGCTGATCCGGCAGCCCCAGGTTTCGGCGAACAGGAAGGACTGGCTATCGGGCACCATGCAGATGCCGTTGGGAAACTGGCGGCCCGACAGCACGGTCTTGGACGAGCCGTCGCGAGGGTCATAGCAGATGATCCGCCCGTTGCCGCGCCCCTCCAGCGCGTCGATGATCCAGTCGTGCATCTCATACCGGATCGTCGCTTCGGAGAAGAACACCCGGCCATCGGGGGCGATGTCCAGATCGTCGGCCAGCCGCATCCGGCTGTCATCGACGATGGACAGCCAGGAGCGGGTGGTTTCGTCCGACAGCTTGATGACCTCGCGCGCCTTGGTGACTTTATACAGGCCCATGCCGCCCACGCAGACCAGAAGGCTGCCCTCGCGGTCAAAGGCCATCCCAAGGGTCGAGCCGCCGATATGGACAAAGACCTCGCGCTGTTTGTGGTCGGGGGCGAGGAAGCGGATGATGTCGCCGTCGCGGCTGCCGCAGTACAGGTTGCCGTCCTCGTCCAGGATCACATCTTCCGGCCCGTCCACCTCGCCCACGCCGATGGGTTCGGCATCAGACAGAAGATTGTTGATCGCATAGGGCGAGGTGGGCGCTCGGCTGACCTTTTGCAGGGGTGGTAGGGCGAAATAGGTGGGCGAGACATAGGACCGCGCCAGCAGTTTCGCGCGGTTCTTCAACCAGCGCACGTCGATGGCGACAGCGATCAGCAGGATTGACCCCAGCACCAGCGACGAGGCACCCGACCGCAGGCCCAGCCGGATCAGCGAGTTGGTGATGATGACGACGATCACCACGCCCAGCACCGTCTTGAACACCGATCCGCGCCCACCGCCAAGGCTGGTGCCGCCCAGCACGACTGCGGTCAGGATGGTGATTTCCAGGCCAAGGCCGGTGTCATTGCCAAGGCTGGCCAGACGCGCGGCGTAAAACACCCCCGCCGCCGCCGTCAGAACTCCGGACGCGACATAGGTCAGGCAGACGGTGCGCCGCACGTCGATCCCGGCATTGTGCGCCGCCCGGCGCGAGCCGCCGACCGCCAGCACATGCCAGCCCGGCCGCAGACGGGTCAGGGTGAAATGCGCCACCAGCGCCAGCGCCATGGCGTCAAGGAAGCTGGGCGCAATGCCGAAGACCGTCTTGAAGGACAGAAAGTCCCAGACCGGGCTTTTGATCTGCACCGAGGAGATTTGTTTGGACCAGGACAGCAGCAGCGTGTCGGTGATCGAGCGAACGATGATCAGCATCACCAGCGTGGTCAGAAACGCCCGCAGCCGCAGATAGCCGATCAGCAGCCCGTTCACGAGGCCGATCAGACCCCCGCCCGCGACCACCACCAGCGCCGCCGCCCACCACGGCAGGCCCACCACGCCGCCCAGTGCCAGCATCGACAGGTTCGCCAGCGCAAACACCGATCCCACCGACAAATCGATCCCGCCCGCCATCACCACGATGGTCAGACCCAGCGCCACCAGCAGATATTCGCCGCCGGTCCTGGTCATACCGCTCATGCTGCCGGCGCTGAACATGCTGGGCAGGATGGTGCCGAACACGGCAAGGGCGATCAGTAGGAATAGCACCGGGATCGCGTTATCGACCCAAGGTTTGGACAGGATCTCGCCCACAACCTTGTCCGGAACAAGTCGGTAGCGCCAGCGGGTGAAGACGTCGCTTGCCATGCCGGTTTCCATTGGGGGGATGGATGGGAAAAGGGGGGTGTGCCGGGCAGGCCTGAACCTGCCCGGCTGGATAAAGGGCCGATCAGCCGCCGGATTTGCCGATCTCGTCCAGGGTCCAGCAGGACGCGGGCGTCATGTTGTCCTTGGTCACTTCCACCAACGGGCTGAGCAGCGCGAAGGGCGCCGAGCCCGCGGGCAGTTTGGTCTGCAGCAGCATCTTGATCGCATCGTTCAGATCGCGCGACTGCCCGGCCACGTTGTAGCTGTGATAGACGGCGAATTCGCCCGATTCCACCTTGGCGCAGCCAGCGTCGCGGCTGCCGCCGCCCGAGGTGGCCAGCACGACCTTGCCTTGTAGTCCGGCCTCGCGGATGGCGCCCGCGGTGCCGGTGTCGGCCACGTCCCAGAAGCCAGCGATGCCGCAGAGGTCGGGGTTTTGCTGCAGCACGGTGGCGGTGATCGCAAAGGCCTTGGTGGCGTCCCAGTCCGCAGCTTGGCTGGACACGATCTTGACCTCGGGATGCTTGGCGATCAGGTCCTCGATCCCCTGTTTCATCAGGATCGAGGCGGGCGCTGCCGTAGCGCCTTCCACCACCGCGATCTTGCCCGAGGTGCCCGCGCCGCATTTGTCGACGAGTGCCTGCGCGGTCACGGTGCCGATGTTGTACCAGTCAGGCCCGACATAGGCGTCCGACTTGGTCTCGACGCTTTGCTGCACCTGAATGACCGGGATGCCGGCCGCTGCGGCCTGTTGCACCAGACGGTTGTAGGACTGGCTGTCGTTGTTCTGGATGATCAGCAGATCGGGATGTTCTTCAATCAGCGAGGTGATGGCCTGGATGCCGCTTTCCACGCTCCAGTTCGGGTCGCGAACGATGATCTCGTAACCCAGCTCGTTCGCCTGGCGCTGCATGCCGGCCAGCCAGCCCTGCGTCAGGTCAAAGCCCATCGAGATCGGCACGAAGCCGACCTTCTTGCCCTTCAGCGCGTCGTAATAGCCGGGCGCCACGCTGTCTTGCGCAAGGGCCAGACCCGGCGCCAGCGTCAGGGCCACACAAATCAGCCCTGTCTTCAACTTCGTCTTGAAATCCATCAGGTTTCCTCCCTCGATTGATCGTCATTGTGAGCGGTCAGCCCGCCCGGTTGCCCCCCTTTGCGTTTCGGGGGTTAGATATCGCCTTGTTGCGCCGTCTGTTCGTCGCGCGGGTTGATCAGGGTATCCAGAACCAGCGCCAGCAGCAGGATCAGCGCCTTGATGACGTTCTGGGCGGTATAGGTCAGGTTCAGCATGGTCATGCCGTTCAGCATGATGCCGATCAGCAGGGTGCCCACCACGACGCTGAGGATGCCGCCGCGCCCGCCGGACAGCGATATGCCGCCCAGAACGACGACAAGGATCACGTCATAGACCAGCGTGCCCGACACAATCCGCGTGTTCATGCTGGTGACCAGCATGGTCATGAGCATCCCCGCGAGCAGGCCGATCAGCGCCGAGATGACATATTGCAGCACCATCATCACCCGTACCGGCACGCCGGCGGTGCGGGCCGCGACCGGGTTGTCGCCCATCGCATAGATGAACCGCCCATCGCGCAGATAGCGCAGCGCGACATGGGCCAGAACGGCGCATCCTAGGAAGGCAATCACCGGCACCGGCAACCCCAGCGGACGGGCCGCGACCATATCGGCCAGCCAGCGCCAGTTTTCCGGCACATGGTTCACGTCGGATTCGACCAGAAAGAACTTGCCGAAGCCGTAAACCGTCACCCCCATCGCCAAGGTCGCAAAGATCGCCGGAATCTCGACATAGGCCACCAGAATGCCGTTGATGATGCCGACCAGAACGCTGAACCCTATCGCCAGCGGCAGGGCCTGTGCGAGCGGGGCACCGGCATTCAGTTGCACCAGCATCCAGGCGATCGCCACCGACATCGAGGCGACGATCGACAGGTCGATGCCGCGCCCCAAAATGGTGATCGCCATGCCGATGCCAAGAATGCCCAGCACCGACACGCTTTGCACCATCGACACGATGTTGCCCGCCGACAGGAATCCCGGGATCAGTACGCAGAAGATGCCAAAGACCACGACAGCAATCACGAAGATGATCTCTTCCTGACCAAACCGCCTGCGGCTGCTTCCCCCGGACATCTGCGTCGTCCCCTCCCTGGTCCAACTGGCTTGACTCGCGCCCAGATTCGATGAAACTGAGCGAGCGCTCGTTTTTTTGTAACCCCCCATTCGGATTCTGTCAATTCAGCTAAATGGGTCACAGGACGGAGGCAGGCTTGGACGCGACGACACCGACAGTGCTGCAATTGCGCCCGCGCGAGCTGACCTCACACGTGCTGTGTGCTGTCATTTTCAGGCAGTTCAGCGCGTCGATCCGCGTGCAGAAAGAGCATGTGGCCGTGCCCAATCTGGAAAAGATCATCCTGGCCGCGTTGGACATCGGCCGGCGCAAAGGGTTCCATTCGACGACGACGCGCGATCTGGCCGAGGCGAGCGGGCTGAGCATGGGGGCGATCTACAGCTATGTGCAAAGCAAGGAGACGCTGCTGCGGATGATTCTGGCCGGGGTCGATCATGCCGTCGAAAGCGCCATCGTGCCCTTTGACGTGGGCGAGCAAAGCGATCCGGCCTTGCGCTTGCACGGGTTGATCAGGCGGCATATCGAAGTGTCCGATATCCTGCAGCGCTGGTTCGCCTTTGCCTTTCTGGAAGTGAAGGCGTTTGACAAGGACGCCCGCGACATGGTCCTGCAAGCGGAGCTGCGCAACGAAAGGCTGATGGCCGATGCGATTTCTGACGGGATCGCGCGGGGCATATTCATCGACCTGCCGCCGCTGGCGCTGGCTGGGATGATCATGCCCCTGCTGCAGGACTGGTACATCAAGCGCTGGAAATTCCGCAAACGCGGCATGACCGGCGCGGCCTATGTCCAAGCGGTGAACGAGTTCGTGGACCGGGCCATTGCGCGCGCCGTTTGACAGTCTCGACAACGTCGATTTCGCACCTGTGTCTTGATGCCTCAGCAGGCCGGCTTCAGAGATGCTACGCACTGGAATAATTTGCTACCGGTCAGTGTCTTGTGGTAGCGTCATGCTCAGCAAGGACGACCGATGTCAAAAGCGCGAACCACCTCCAGGGCTGCATCTGTCTGGGACGAGGTGGCCGAGTTGAAACGAGAGAAGATCCTGCAAAGCGCGGTCGATCTTTTCTACACCAAAGGCTATCTGCCGACAACGATGGACGCCATCGCCGAAAGCATTGGCGCAACGAAGCCCTTTGTCTACTATCACTTTGAAAACAAAGCGGAACTTCTGTCGGAAATCGCTCGCCGCACCCTGCGTGAATGGATGGGCGTGACGACACGGGTCATCGAGCAATCGCTGGCTCCGACCGAGGCTTTGTCGCTTGCGACGCATCAGTTCACGATGATCGTCTTGGACATGTACAAGCTGGTATCGATCTACTTCCGCGAGCAGCTAAACCTGCCAAAGGAAGTCGCCGAAGAAATCGCCAAGATGCGCCGGGACATCGACACCCAGGTGCGCATGATCCTGTCTGATGGCAAGAAAAGCGGCGCCTTTGAATTCGATGATCTGGCCGTTGCAAGCCAGGTGGTGACCGGGATGGTCAGTTTCGCTTTCGCCTGGTACCGCGAACCTTCTCGGCTGTCGAAGGAGGCGATTTGCAGCCAGATGGTCTCGCACGTGCTCCGCAGTGTCGGGGCACGAACGCAAGAAAGGTAACGGGCCGGTCACGGGTTCGGGCCGCCGTTTTCGTCCCATGTTTTCCTTTCGGCGGGCATGTCCGGCAGCGACCTTTCGCGCCACTTCAAAGCGGGATGCGGTTCGATTGTTGCAAAGGCCAGGTGAGGCCATGCGTCCTGTTGCGCCTGATTCGAAGGCCGGATTTTCTTCCAGGCGAGCCAGCCCATAGTGTTTCCAGAGTGGCCTGCGTTTTTCCGAAAGTCTGGACCTGAAGAGGTATGGCTGAATTGCGCCGAAAAGCGCTATTCTGCTGATCAATCCCGTTGCAGTTCAGCTTTACAATTCTTAGCGTAATCCGGTTGGGCCAATTGCTTACTTGCGCCACGACCATCACTTTGGGAGGATATTCGCTTGCTCACAGTTCATCACCTTGGAATTTCTCAATCTGAAAGAATCGTCTGGCTCTGCGAGGAGCTTGAAATTCCTTACGAGTTTATCCGCTATGAGCGCACCGCGATCAACCTGACGCCTCCGGCATACCGTGCCTTGCATCCCAGTGGCACGGCGCCGGTGATCACGGATGGCAAAGTGACGTTGGCCGAATCTGGGGCGATCATGGAATACATCATCGCCAAATACGGACGGGGGCGCTTCGCCGTTGGGCCAGAAAGCGCTGATTTTGCTAACTATCTATACTGGATGCACTACGCGAATGGGTCCTTCATGGCGGGGGGTATCTTGACCTTTTCCCTCGGTGTGATGAATGTTGATCCCGCCAACGAGACGGTGCGCGACATCAACACACGCTATGCCCGCGGCTTTGACATGGTCGAGAAGCGCTTGGTCGAATCGCCCTTTCTTGCGGGTGAGCAATTCACGGCGGCTGACATCATCATGGCCTTCCCATTGACAACGATGCGGCTGTTCACGCCGCTCGACCTTGCCAACTATCCCAGCATCCGCGCCTACCTTCAGAGAATCGGTGGGCGTCCGGCATTCCAGCGCATGGTTGCCAAAATCGCCCCCGACCCGGCACCGCCACTGGTCTGAGGGGCTGAATCCCTTCGCGCAGTGTTGTCCAAAGAAATGGCGCATCAAATGGTATTTTTAAACCAAATTGATGCGTTATTTTTTAGCTAAAGCAATCAGATTTTCGAACGTCAGGCCCTTTTACGGCAAAGTCGGATCAAGGATCAGCTTGCCAAAGACCTTGCGCTGCCGCAGCAGGTCCTGCGCCTTGCTGACCTCGGCCAGTGAGAAAGTTTCCTGCACCACCTGCCGAAGATTGCCCTGTCCGGCCATGCGCATCACGTCGAGGAAATCGCGCCTTGTGCCGCCGAAGGACCCTATCAGGGTCTGTTCCTTGACGAACAGGTGCCACAGGTTGAAGCCGACCATGAAGCCCGTGTGCCCGCCGCAGGTCACAAGGCGGCCGCCGCGCGACAGCGCCTTGAGGCTGCCAGCCCAGGTCGCTTCGCCGACATGTTCGAACACGATGTCCACACCGCGCCCTTGGGTGAAGCGGCGCACCTGGTCGGGCCAGGTTGGGTCGTTGTGATCGACTGCGAAATCGGCACCGATGTCCAGCGTGCGGCGCACCTTGTCCGCGCCGCCTGCCGTCGCAATCACCCGGGCGCCGGCGGCTTTGGCGATCTGGATGCCCAGAACGCCGATGCCTGAACCGCCCGCGATAATCAGCACATCCTCGCCCAGCACCACCTTGGCGCGGCCGCGCAGCATGTGCCAGGCGGTTGGTCCGGTGACCGCCACCGCTGCGGCGGCGGCATAGTCCAGACTGTCCGGCAGCTTCAGCAGTTGTCGCGCCGGTGCCACCGCATATTCGGCATAGCCGCCATCGGTTTGCACGCCGAACACCTGGCTGCTCCGGCACATATTGGTCTCACCGCGCACGCAATTCTCGCAGTGGCGGCAGGCGATGATCGGATCGACCACGACGCGCGCACCCACCTGCCAGTCGGTGACGTCCGGCCCCAGGGCCACGATATCCCCGGCAACCTCGGTTCCCGAGATATGGGGCAGGGGCACGTCCTGCGGGGTCTGGCCATCCGCGGTCAAAAGGTCCACCTGATTGAGCCCGCAGGCCCGCACGCGGATCAGAACCTCGCCCGCACCGGGGGAAGGGATCGGCACATCCCGGTCCAGTCGCAATTCGGCCTGACCGTTCGCGCCTTTGTGCAGCCGCGCCGCGCGCATCGCGCCGGAGGCATGGGTCATTTCCGGCCCTCTTTCAGGGATTTGAGATAGGAGGCCTTCTTCGCCTTGAACGCGTCCGACTGGAAGGTCAGGCCATTGGCCACGGCTTCCATCCCGAGCTGGCTGCGCAAATCGCTGCGTTCGCCATTGCGAAGGATCAGTTTCATCATGCGCAAGGCATCGGACCCCATCCCGTCGATCTGGGCGGCAAGGGCGTCCATGCGGGCGGACAGCGTGGCGGGATCGTCCACCAGTTCGTTGACCAGCCCCCAGACCAGCGCGGTTTCGGCATCGATCTTCTGGCCCAGCACTGCCATCTGCATCGCGCGCGAAGGGCCGATCACCCGTTGGGCCAGCCAACTCAGCCCGAAATCCTGAATGACGTCCAGCATCAACGGCACCATCCAGAATCGGGCGGCCCGGACGCTGACCCGCATGTCGCAGGCCATCGCCAGGCCCAATCCGCCGCCGCCGCAGGCATGGCCGTTGATTGCGGCGATGGTGATGGCATCCTGTTCGAAAAGCGCGGTGATGACGCGGTGCTGCGCGTTCAAAAGCCGGGTGCCGGAAAACACCGAAGGGTCCTCGACATGTTCCATGAAAAACGGCGTGTCCAGATCGACCCCGGCCGAGAACAGCCGCCCCGAGCCTTGCAGGAACAGCGCGTTCAGCCCGTCCCGCGCCCGGACCCGGTCCAGTGCGTCCAGGAGTTCCTCCAGCATCTGGGGGTTCAGCGCGTTCAGCCGATCCGGCCTGTTCAGGGTCAGGCGGGCGATCCGGCCTTCGAATGTCAGTGTCACGGTCCCGTAGTCGGGGATATCGCCTTGTGCCATTTGCCTTCCCTGTACCTTGATACCAGTGGGAGTAAAATTATACTGGTTAGTATGATCGCGTTTGACACCGGTTATGTCAAGAGTCAAAGCCAGTCGTCACTCGCCCTTGAACACCGCGTTCCGCTTTTCAAGAAAGGCGGCCATGCCTTCCTGCTGGTCGGGGCTGCCGAACAGGCTGTGGAACACCCGGCGTTCGAACAGCAAGCCCTCGGCCAGCGAGCCTTCCTCGGCCCGGCTGATCGCCTCGCGGATCAGCCGGACGGCGGGGCGGGAATAGGCGGCGATGGTGCGGGCGGCCTCCATCGCCTGGACCAGCACGTCGGCATCGGGGACGACGCGGGCGACAAGGCCGGCCTGCAAGGCTTCGGCGGCGTCCATCATCCGGCCGGTCAAATGCAGGTCCATGGCGCGGGCGCGGCCGATCAGGCGGGTCATGCGCTGGGTGCCGCCGATGCCGGCGATGACGCCCAGCTTGACCTCGGGCTGGCCGAACTTGGCAGAGGTCCCGGCAATGGCGAAATCGCACATCATCATCAGCTCGCAGCCGCCGCCAAGCGCATAGCCGTTGACGGCGGCGATCTTGGGTTTGCGCGAGCGGGCGAAGGCCTCCCATTCGGCGAAGACATCCTGCGCGGCCATCTGCTGCGCCGTCAACCCGGCCATTTCGGATATGTCGGCACCCGCCGCAAAAGCGCGCTCGTTGCCGGTGATCACCAGGCAGCCGATTTCGGGATCATCGTCCAGCGCGCGGACCGCTGCAACCATCTCGCTCGCCATGTCCGCATTCAGCGCGTTAAGCTGTTTGGGGCGGTTCAGCCGGATCAGCGCGACCGCACCGTCTCGGGTGACCTCGATGACTTGGGTCATGCCCGCCCCCGCTTTTCGAACCGGGGCAGCATGGCCGAGAAATCCATGCCGCGCCCGCCTTCGGTCTCGACGAAGGCGCGGTAAAGCTGCGTGGCAAGGTGCCCCATCGGCGTGTCGGCATCCGCGCCTTCGGCGGCCAGTTGCGACAGGGTCAGATCCTTCAGCATCAGTTCCGCCGCAAAGCCAGGCTTGTAGCCGTTGTCGGCGGGAGATTTCGGGCCAACGCCGGGGGCAGGGCAATAGGCGTTCATCGTCCAGCTGTAGCCCGACGAGGTCGAAACCACATCGAACATCTTCTGCCGGTCCAGCCCCAGCTTGTCGGCCAGCGCGAATGCCTCGCAGGTGGCGATCATGGTGACGCCGAGGATCATGTTGTTGCAGATCTTGGCCGCTTGCCCCGCGCCCGAGGTGCCGCAATGCACGGCCTTTTGGCCCATGACGGCAAACAGCGGTTGCACCTTGGCAAAGGCGTCTTCCGTCCCGCCGACCATGAAGGTCAGCGTGCCCGCCGTGGCCCCGCCGATGCCGCCTGACACCGGCGCATCCAGTGCCAGAAGCCCGGCCGCCCCCGCCAGTTCGGCAACGGCGCGGGCGCTTTCCACATCCACGGTGGAGCAATCGCACAGGACCGCGCCTGTCTGCATCGCCGGGATCACCTCAGCCGCGACGCTGCGCAGGATCGCGCCGTTCGGCAGCATGGTGATGATGACCTCGGCGCCGATCGCCGCTTCAGCAGCGGAGGCGACGCGCGTGACGCCATCGGGCATGGGGGCGACCAGATCGAAGCCTTTGACTGCATGTCCCGCCTTGGCAAGATTGGCGGCCATCGGGCCCCCCATGTTGCCCAGACCGATGAAACCGATGTTCATGTTGTTCCCTTTCAGACCTCAGGCCGTCGCAAACAGCGAGGGCAATGGCAGCAGACCGGCGATCAGCGCGCTGGCATCCACGGCCGCCAGCGTGGCCGGTTGCCATTTGGGGTCGCGGTCCTTGTCGATCACCGCCGCCCGGATGCCTTCGTAGAAATCATCGCCCTGCAAGATCAGAGCATTGGCGGAAAATTCGCGGTCAAGGCAGGTTTCAAGATCGGGCGAGCGCGCCCCGGCCCGGAGCAGGTGCAGCGCAAGGACCAGGCTGGTAGGCGAGTTGCGGGACAGGGCTACCAGCGTTTCGGCGGCAAAGGCGGACCCGTCGGCCTGCAAGGTGGCCATGATCGCTGCCATGTCGTCGCCCGCAAAGGCGGCCTCGATCAGCCCGGCATGGTCCAGCAGCCGCGAGGGGCCGGGGTCCGCCGCATGGGCTTTGATCGCGGCATTCGGCGCTTGGCCCGCGACCAGATCGGCCAGCAGCGCCGGGACGACGGCGGCGGGCACCATCGCGTCGGCCAGCCCGGCCGCAATCGCGTCGGCAGCGCCGATGGTCGCCCCGGTCAGGCCGATCCACAGGCCAAGACCGTGCGGCGCCCGGGGCAGCGCCCAGGTTGCGCCGACATCGGGGAAATAGCCGATGGTGACCTCGGGCGTGGCGAACTTCACCCGCTCGGTCATGATGCGGTGGCGGCCATGGATGCACAGGCCGACGCCGCCGCCCATGCAGATGCCGTGCATCACCGCGATCCAGGGTTTGGACAGGCGGTGGATGCGCGCGTCCAGCCGGTATTCCTCGGCCCAGAAGGTCATCGGCTGGTTCGGGTCAGTCCGCCCGCTGGTCCAGATCGTCTTCAGATCGCCCCCGGCGCAAAGGGCGCGGTCGCCCTCGCCGGTCAGCGCGATGGCGCGGACGGCAGGGTCCGCCTCCAGCCGGTCCAGACCGGCCCAGATCAACCGCACCATGTCGAGGTTCAGGCTGTTCAGCGCCTCGGGTCGGTTCAGGTGAACCCGGCCAAGCGCGCCTTCGACTGTGATCAGGACGGGAGCGGTCATTTCGGCTCGACCAGGGAACGCGCAACGATCAGGCGCATGATTTCGTTGGTGCCTTCCAGGATCTGATGCACGCGCAGATCGCGCACGATCTTTTCGATGCCGTAGTCCGCCAGATAGCCATAGCCGCCATGCAGTTGCAGCGCCTCGTTGGCGATGTCAAAGCCGGTGTCGGTGACAAAGCGTTTGGCGGCGGCGCAGAGCACGGTCGCATCGGGGGCTTTAGCGTCCAAGGCAACTGCGGCGCGCCACAGAAAGCTGCGCGCGGCCTCCAGCCTTATCTTCATATCGGCGAGGCGAAATTGCAGCGCCTGCATCTCGGTCAGGCGTTTGCCGAAAGCCTTGCGCTCGGCCATATAGGCCAGCGTCTTGGTCAAGGCCGCCCCGGCCCCACCCAGCGAGCAGGCCGCGATGTTCAGCCGCCCGCCATCAAGGCCCGCCATGGCGATGGCGAACCCCTGATCTTCAGCGCCCAGCAAGGCCTCCGGCCCAAGCCGCACGCCGTCCATCAGCACCGAGCGGGTGGGCTGCGCGTTCCACCCCATCTTGCGCTCATTGGCACCGAACGACAGGCCCGGCGCATCGGCTGGTACAAGGAAACAAGAAATCCCCTTGGCCCCCGGACCGCCCGTGCGCGCCATCACCAGATAGACCGCCGACGACCCCGCGCCCGAGATGAACTGCTTTTGCCCAGTCAGGCGCCAGCCATCGCCCTCCCGCTCGGCCCTGGTGGTCAGGGCGGCGGCATCGGATCCCACGCCCGGCTCGGTCAGGCAATAGGACGCGCGGTGTTGCAGGGTGACCAGGTCGGGGCACCATTTGAGGCGCTGCGCTTCCGAACCAAATCGGTCGATCATCCAGACGCACATGTTGTGGATCGAGATATAGGCAGAAATCGTCGGGCACGCCTCGGCCAGTGCCTCGAAGATCAGGACGGCATCTAGGCGGCCAAGACCGGTGCCGCCGACATCCTCGCGCGTGTAGATGCCACCCAGACCCAAGTCTCCGGCTTCGGCCAACACATCCACCGGAAAATGCTTGTCGGCATCCCATTTGACGGCATGGGGCGCGATGCGGTCGGCGGCAAAGCTGCGCGTCATCTCGAGGATGGCGTCCTGGTCCGGGGTCAGCTCGAAGTTCATCGCGGCCCCCTAGACCCGCTCGATGGCGAGCGCGATGCCCTGACCGCCGCCGATGCACATGGTTATCAGACCAAAGCGCCCGCCGGTGCGGTGCAGGTGATGGATCGCCTTGACCGTCAGGATCGCGCCAGTTGCGCCGACCGGGTGGCCAAGCGCGATGGCGCCGCCGTCGGGGTTCACCTTGGCCGGATCAAGGTCCAGTTCGCGGTTCACCGCCAGAGCCTGCGCTGCGAAGGCTTCGTTGGATTCGATGACGTCAAAATCCGAAATCTGCATGCCGGATCGCGCCAGAAGCGCCCGGATCGCCGGCACCGGGCCGATGCCCATGATGCCGGGGTCCACCCCAGCATGGGCATAGGCGACGATCCGCGCCTGGGGATTGGCGCCGCTGGCCTTCACCTGCGCGCCAGAGGCAAGGACAAGCGCTGCCGCGCCATCATTGATGCCGGACGAATTGCCCGCCGTGACACTTCCGTCCTTCCTGAAGGCGGCGCGCAGGCTGGCGAGTGTTTCCGCAGTCGTGTCTGGCCTCGGATGCTCGTCGGTGTCGATGGTCATCACGCGGCGCCCGGACGTCACCTCGACCGGAAGAATCTGCGCCTTGAAATGCCCGGCGGCCATCGCGGCGGCGGTGCGGCGTTGGCTTTCCAGCGCGAAGGCGTCCTGATCCTGACGCGAAATGCCATATTTGAGCGCGACATTTTCCGCCGTGTTGCCCATGATGCCATGGCCGAACGGATCGGTCAGGACCCCGGCCAGACCGTCGATCAGCCCCGCATCACCCATCTTCTGGCCAAAACGCCCGACTTGCAGGTAATGGGGCGCGCGGCTCATCACTTCGGCCCCGCCAGCCAGCGCGACGGTTGTATCGCCCAGCATGATCATCTGCGCGGCGGAAATGATCGCCTGCACCCCGCTGCCGCACAGCCGGTTCAGCGTCAGAGCGGGCACGTCTTTGGGGATGCCTGCATTCATCGCGGCAATCCGTGCCAGATAGGCATCCTTCGGCCCGGTCGGGATCACGTTGCCGAACACCACATGACCGATCTGATCGGGCGCCACCCCCGCCCGCGTCATCGCTTTGGCGGCGACCAGACTGCCAAGCTCGTTCGCCTCCTTGGCCATCAGGCTGCCGCCGAACGTGCCGATGGCGGTGCGGACGGAGGAAAGGATATAGACGGTTTCGGTCATGGCTTTGCTCCTTCAAGGGACTTTGCGCCCGTCGCCGATTCATCCGCGCGGGTTCGCTGCGGCATGATCGGCACGCAACTGATACTTCATGATCTTCCCGATCGAAGTTTTGGGAAGCGCATCGCGGTATTCGAACAGGGTCGGCACCTTGAACTTTGCCAGCGAGCGGGCGCACCAGTCCATCAACTCTTGATCCGCAGCGGTCATCCCGGCACGCAGGACCACGACCGCCTTGACCGCCTCGTCCCGCAAGGGATCGAAGACGCCGATCACCGCACAGTCCGCCACCGCCGGATGGTCGGCCAGGACGCGTTCAACCTCTCCCGCCGCGATATTTTCTCCGGCGCGCTTGATCACGTCTTTTGATCGGTCCAGGAAATGCAGATAGCCACCCTCATCAAACCAGCCGTTGTCGCCGGTGACCAGCCAGCCGTCCTGCATGGCGGCGTGGCTGGCTGCTTCGTTGCGGTAATAGCCCATGAAGATCGGCGCGCCGCGCACGACGATGCCGCCGCTTTGCCCGGCTGGCAGGTCAACGCCTGCGTCATCCACCACGCGGATCTGGCGGCCAAGCACGGGCAGGCCGATGCAATGCCGCTTGGCCGTGCCATGCAGGACCGGGTTTGCGGAGCAGACGCCGAAGGTTTCGGACAGGCCGTAGCCTTCGATCAGCCGCACGCCGAAGCGGTCCTCGAACGCCGTCCATTCGTCATCCGAGGTTGGCAGGGCATAGAACGCGGTCCGGATGTCATGCCGGGCATCGGTGTCCTGCGGCGGCTGTACCAGCAGCGTGCGCAGGATCATCGGCACGATGCTGATGAAAGTGCAGCGATGCCGTCGGACTTGCGACCAATAGCGGCGCGCGCTGTAGGACTGCAGCAAAACCACAGTGCCGCCGACGGTCAGGGTCGGGATCACGCCGACGAACTGGCCGTTGACGTGGAACAACGGCAGGACCACGCAAGTTCGCTCGTGCTGGGTCAGGCCGAAATGCTGTGCCAGAGCGATGCCTTGGGTCACGCTGCCATGATGGCCAAGCACGGCACCCTTTGGACGCGAGGTCGTGCCAGAGGTGTAGATGATCTGCGACGCATCGGCCCCCGTAACCGGGGCCGGGTGCCAGTCCGCCGCGCCGGTGGCGTCCACTGTGGCCGACAGGTTGAAACCTTGCTCGGGCGTGGCGGTCCGGGCCAGGATCTTGATGGTGACGGCGGGGCAGGTCGTCTCGATCTGGCGGTATTTCGGCAGGAAGCCCGGCTCGGTGATCAGGCCGGCACAGTCGGAATCTTGCAGAAGATAGGCCAGTTCATCGGGCGAATAGAGCACGTTGACTGGCACCATCACCGCGCCGATCTGGTTGATCGCGAACCAGGATTGCAGGAATTCCGGGCAGTTGGACAGCATCACGGCGATGGTCTGCCCGGGCCCGAGGCCGGCCGCCGCCAGATGATTGGCCAGCCGGTTCACCTTGTCGGCGAACGCGCCATAGGTCAGTTCGGTGACGCGTCCATCGTCGTCTTCATGGATCACAAACACCTTGTCCGGGTGCTTTTCGACCTGCAGCCGCAGCAGCGACGGAACGGTTTGCGTGCCAGCGATGTCCATCAGCCTGCCGTCCCGCAGCGCGCTCGTCTGGACCTGTTGTCATCCATTCCGCACCTCCCCCTCGATCACCGTCTCGGCGCGCTGGTTCACGCAGCGGAAGTCGAACCCGTCGCCTTGCGAGGCCGTGACCACGATGCCAATCGTATCGCCGGGATGGGCCGGGCGCAGATACCGCAGTTTCATCCGGCTGTTTGGCAGCATCACCGGCAGGCCCGAGTTCGCCTGAACCAGCCGGAAGATCGGCTCCATCGGGATGCAGCCATGTGCAATCGTCGCCCCGAACGGCGTTGCCGTCGCAAAGGTCGGGTCCACATGCACCGGATTGAAATCGCCCGAGATCGCGGCATAGGCGTCGATCAGGGCTTGGGTGATCGTGATGGTCGGGGCCTTATCGGTCATCGGGCGCCCCCGGGGATTATTGCGGTGAAACGGACGCAGCAGACCTGTTCTTGCCGCGTATTGGTGGTGACCATCTGATAGGTCAGAAAGCGGCGGCCCTTGCGCTCGAACCGGTCGGTGATGGTCAGCGCCGTGGTCAGAAAGTCGCCTGCGCGGGCCGGCACGCCATAGGTGTTCTCGTCGCCGACGCGGATGACTCCGGGCGGGAACACCTGCGCCTCCCACCCCAGCCGCAAGCCGAAGGCGAGGCTCATCGAAGTCGGGGCAACCGCGCCGCCCGGGGCATCCGCGCGAAAGGCCGGGTCGTCATAGCCCAGCAGCGCGCAGAAGCCGTCGATATCGGTCTGGGTCAGATGGGTCTGGCCCCGGCAAATCTCGCGCCCCGGTTCGGCCCCGTCAAAGGTTGTCAGCGGATTGGTCATCGCAGGCTCGCCAGCATGGTGGCGGGTTTTTCCAGCAGCGCGCGCAGTTCATTGCGGAAGGCGCCAGCGACGGCGCCGTCGATCAGGCGGTGGTCGAAGGTCATGCTGAGCATCATCATCGGGCGGATCACGATCTGGCCGCCGCGCACCACCACCTCGTCGGTGATGGCGCCGATGCCGAGGATGGCCGATTGCGGGGGGTTCAGCAGCGGCGTTTCGAAATCGCCGCCGTAAGAGCCGAAGTTGGACAGGGTGAACGTGCCGCCCTGCAAATCCTCGCGGCTCAGATGGCCGGCCCGGGCGCGGGCGGCCAGATCAAGGCGCGCATGGGCGATTTCGACCAGCGATTTCTGGTCGGCGTCCTGAATGACCGGCACGATCAGCCCGTCGTCGAGGGCCACGGCCAGACCGATGTTCACCCCGGCCCAGGTGACAATCTCGTCCCCGATGATCGAGGCGTTGATCTGGGGCATTCGCGCCAGCACCACCGCACAGGCCTTCAGGATGATATCGGTGAACGACACCCTTACGCCGAGGTCCGCTTCATTCGCCACGCAAGCGGCCCGCAGCGCAACCACCTCGGCCATGTCCACGCGCCCGAAGGCCGTCATCTGCGCGGTGGTAGTCAAGCTTTGCAGCATGTTCCGCGCAATGGTCTTGCGAAGTCCGGCCAGCGGGCGGCGCGACGCTTCACCGGGGGCGGCCAGCACGGGTTCTGCCCTTGCCACGGGCCTTGCCACGGGCCTTGCCGCGGGCCTTGCCGCGGGCGCCTGGTCGCGCCGCGCGATCTCGGCATCGACGTCGCGGCGCAGGATGGCGCCGTATGCGCCGGTTCCAGTCAGTGCTGCCGGGTCAATCCCGGCGCCCGTCGCAGTGCGCCGCGCCAGGGGTGAGACGCGAAGGCGCTGGCCGTGTTCCGGGGCCGCAGGGGCCAGCAGCGGCCTTTCAGCTATCGGCGTGGCTGCCGCGACCGGCGGGTCGGCAGTCGGTGCTGCGCTGGCGGCAAGGGCGGCGTCTTTCGTCTCGTAAAGCCCGCCGATCACGCTGCCGATCACTTGCGGCGAGTCGATCTCGGCAAATCGGTGAAGGTAGCCTGCGCCATCGGATTCGATTTCGGAGGTGATCTTGTCGGTCTCGATGGCGAACAGGATATCGCCGCTCTCGACCCGATCGCCATCGGCCTTGTGCCATTCGATCAAGGTGCAATCGGTCATCGTCAGGCCGAGTTTGGGGATTGCGATCAGATGGGTCATGGTGTGCTCCTCACGCCATCAGATCGCGCACCGCCGCCACGATCGAGGTCGTGTCGGGGTTCAGGAACTGGTCGAACTGCCGGCCGAACGGCGCCGGGGTGAAGGGCGGCGACAGGCGACGGACCGGCTGGTCCAGATCGAAGAACGCACGCTCGCCAATTTCGGCGGCGACTTCCGAGCCGAAGCCGAAATTCTTGTGCGACGAGGTGACGACAAGGCAGCGGCTGGTCTTTTGCACCGAGGCGGTGATGGTTTCGAAGTCCAAAGGAGAAATCGTGCGTGGGTCGATGACTTCCACGCTGATGCCGTCCTTGGCCAAAAGGTCCGCCGCCACCAGCGCCCGCGCCACCATCAGGCCCGAGGCCACCACGGTCACATCGGTTCCTGCACGCTTGATGTCGGCCTTGCCGATGGGGATCAGGAAATCCTCGTCGTCCTCGATCTCTTCTTTCAGCCGATGCAGGGCGATATGTTCGATGAAGATGACCGGATTGTCGTCGCGGATCGCCGACTTCAAAAGTCCTTTGGCATCGCGCGGGGTCGAGGGCATGACCACTTTCAGCCCGGGAATATGCGCCACGATCGCCTCCCACGCCTGCGAATGATGCGGTCCGATGCCCATTTCCACCGCTGAACTGGTGCGGATCACCAGCGGCACCTTGAACATGCCGTCATAGATGTAATGCGTCTTGGCGGCCTGATTGGCGATCTGGTCAAGGCAGAGGCCGAGGAAGTCGATGAACATGATCTCGACAATCGGGCGACGGCCGGCCATCGCCGCGCCGACACCAAGGCCGACGATGATCTCTTCGCTGATCGGCGTGTCGCGCACGCGCATCGGGCCGAACGCGTCCAGAAGGCCGCGCGAGGCGCCGAATGCCCCGCCCGCAGCGGCCACGTCTTCGCCGATCAGGAAGACCTTGTCGTCGCGGGCCATTTCCTCGCGCATCGCGTCGATGATCGCCCAGCAGTAGGTTTTGGTCGGCATGGGATGTCCTTGACGTAGCTTAGGCGGCGAAGACTTTCAGCAGGGCGGAGGCGGGTGGGGGCAAGGGGCTGCCCAGCGCGAAGGTCACGGCCTCGGCCACTTCTGCGGCGACGGCGGCTTCCAGCGTAGTAAGGCGATCCGCTTCGACGCCGGTCGCTTCCAGCAGATGCTTGCGATAGCGGGCGACGGGGCAGCGGGCCTTCCAGGCGGCCTCTTCCTCGCGGCTGCGGTATTTGCGCGGATCGCCTTCGAAATGCCCGCCCCAGCGATAGGTTTTCAGCTCCAGCAGGGTGGGGCCTTCTCCCGCGCGCGCGCGATCTGTAGCGCGGCCCGCGGCGGCGCGCACCGCCAGCACGTCATTGCCATCCACGATCTCGGACGCCACGCCATAGCCGGTGGCGCGGGCCGCAACATCGGGTTGACCGACGGTCTGGGAAAAGGGCGTCATTTCGGCGTAAAGGTTGTTCTCGCAGACCATGATAAGCGGCAGCTTCCAGGCGGCAGCGATGTTCAGCGTCTCGCCGAACGCGCCGTTGTTGGACGCGCCTTCACCGAAGAACACGGCGGCCACCGCCCCTTTGCCGTCCATCTGCGCCGCAAGTGCCGCCCCCGCGCCGATGGGCATGCCTGCCCCCACGATGCCGTTGCCGCCGAGGATGCCCAGGGCCGGATCGGCGGCATGCATCTCGCCGCCCCGACCGCCGCAGATGCCGGTCTCTTTGCCCAGCATTTCCGCGATCATCGGTTTCAGCGCCATACCCTTGGCCAGGTAATGCCCGCGTCCCCGGTGGTTCGAGACGATGTAGTCGCTGTCGTTCAGTCCGGCGCAGATGCCGACGGCGCAGGCCTCTTGTCCCAGATACGAGTGGATGTAGCCGGGGAACAGGTTCTTGGCGAACAGATCGTTCAACTGGGTCTCGCATTCGCGGATGACCAGCATGCTTCGGTAAAGGGTGATCGGGTCCTGGGTCATGTTCGCCTCAATAGGATTTCGGCAAGCCAAGCCCGACCTGGGCGATATAGTTCTTGCCCATCTCGTTGGTGATGGGCGCGAAGATCAGCTGGCGTATGTCACGGTAATACCGCTGCATGTTGTATTCCATCGCAAAGCCGTATCCCGCCAGAACCCGCATACCCCGATCCGTGGTGCGGAACGCGGCTTCCGAGGCGAAGTATTTCGCCATCGACGCGGGCAAGGAGCAGTCCTGTCCGTTGTCTTGCATCCAGGATGCCTTGTAGGTCATCAGCCGCGCCAGTTCGATTTCGGTCAGGCTGTCGGCCAGCGGGTGTTGCACGGCCTGAAACGCCCCGATGGGCTTGCCGAAAGCGCTGCGTTCCTTGGCATATTGCACGGCGTCGTCCAGCGCGCCTTGCCCAAGACCGACGCAGACGGCAGCGACGAAGATGCGTTCATTGTTCAGCGTGTCGATGATGGCATGCCAGCCCCGCCCTTCGGTGCCGACCACCGAGGATTTCGGCACGCGGACATCCTTGTAGCTGACCTCGTAGCTGTGCAGGAATTTCGAGCCCAGCTTTTCGATCTTGCGATAGGTGATGCCGGGCGTGTCCTTCGGGATCAGGAACACCGTCAGCCCGTGCGACAGCTTGTCTGGGTTGCGCGAGGTGCGCGCGACGACGAACAGGAACGACGCGATGTTCAGGCCAGTCGTCCAGATCTTGGCGCCATTGATGATGTAGTCATCGCCGTCCGCCACCGCCTTGGTCTTCATCGCGCCAAGAATATCCGTGCCGCCATCCGGCTCGGTCATAGACAAAGCGAAATGCACCTCGCCGGCGGCGATTCTGGGCAGGAATTCCTGCTTTTGCGCGTCGCTGCCATGGCGTTCGATCGTCACCGCGCCAAACGAGATATCCAGCCCATAGGCCAGCGCCACGGTCGAGGAGTGCCGCGCGAGTTCTTCCAGCACGATGGTTTCCTCGACCACGCCGCCGCCGGTGCCGCCAAATTGTTCGGGAACCGAGGCGCCCATCAGGCCGATCTTGGCCATCTTGTCCAGAAGTCCGTCGGGGAAGCTGCCTTTTGCATCCCATTCCGACACGGCGTCCTTGGGCATTTCCCGTTCGACGAACTTGCGCACCAGATCGCGCAGGGCGAGCTGATCCTCGGTGAAATCGAAGTTCATGACCATCCTCCCATTCTTTTGCGGGTACACGTCCCTTGGCGGGCTCATGTCCACACGACCCAACGTTCCAGACGCCGGGGGCACTCGAAACGCTTTTTGTACCTATAGGTATCTAGCCATACTAATGGGTAACTTGTCAACTGTCCGTCGCCCCTTGAGGTGAGGCGGATGACCAGATTCAGAAATCCTGGGCAGGCACTTCCGCCCCAGACGGCGACGCTGCAGCCGATCGCGGCGGTTCGACAAAAGCACAGGTGACGGCCCAGAAGCGGCAATCCGCGCTGGCAGACCGCAACGGCCCCGCCTGTCATTGTCCGACATCAATCCGGCTGCGCCAAGAATTCGACAGCAAATGATTGACAACATACTAATTAGTAGGCTTAGATACCTTAAGGTAAAAATGGCATTTGCAGCCGTTTTCGGCCCGTCCGCAGCCAACTGCAGGGCTGCGGAGCGATGCCGCGTAGGCTCTTGGGTTCAAGTTGAGGCGGACCCCCGGAGGACTTGGAGGACGGCCGTGAGCTTCAGATTCGCCAAGAATCATTTAGCGTTGCCCGACGTGGCGCGGACCTTTGTGGAGGGGGAAGTGGTCAAGCGTATGTTTGCCGCGCGGCAGGCGAAAGTCGCCTTGTTGGACGGCTTTCCAGTCGAAAGCGCCTGGGGCAGCGCAGCGCGAAAGATCTGGATCCCGCACTTCGGACTGCCTATCGCATGACTGCGCCAATGGACATCGCTTCCGCAGAAACACTTACCGCCCCGCCGTCCGTCGAGCGGGTCTTTCACTACCTTCTTGAAGACCGTGCTGCCGCCATCGCGCAGAAGCCCTGCCTTGTGATGGGCGAGCGCAGCCTGACCTGGGCAGAGGTGAATAGAGAGGGGAACCGCTGGGCCAATGGCCTTGCAGCCGCCGGGATCGGCAAAGGCGACCGCGTGCTGCTGATGATCCCCTCGGGGATCGAGCATGTGCTGATCTGGCTTGGCCTGTGCAAGCTGGGCGCGATCATGGTGCCGGTCAACGAGGCCTACAAGGGGGCGATGCTGCGCCATCAGGTCAATGATTCCGAAGCTGGTCTCGCCATCGTGGCCGAGCGGCACCTGGACGCCTGGATCGACCTTGCCTCCGACCTGCCGCACCTGCGCAACATCGCCGTGTCAGGCGGCGCTGCGCGGCACTCATTCCCTCAAATCCCCTGGGCCTGGTCCGACGCCGCCGACCTGCACAGCGCCGATCCCGCGCCGCTGCCGCGCATCGTCTCGGGCTTTGACCCGATGGCAATCTTTTATACTTCGGGCACCACCGGCCCGTCCAAGGGTGTGCTGTATTCCCATGCCCAAGCCTGGGCATCGGCCGAGGTTCCGGCGGATTGGTGCGCGCCCGAGGACGTCTTTTACATGTTCCTGCCGATGTTCCATGTCGGCCTCGCCCAGATGTTCGGCCTTGTCCTTCTGTCGGGCGCGACGATGGTGGTGCGCGAGAAGTTCAGCACCAGCAGCTTCTGGCCAGACGTGCGCCGCCATGGCGTGACCATGACGATCCTGCTTGCGACCATGCCGAACTTTCTGATGTCGCGCGCCGCCGAGGCAAGCGACCGGGATCACCCGCTGCGCAAGGTCATCATCATCCCGCTGCCCGCAGACCTTGACGGGTTCAAGGCCCGCTTTGGCGTCGAGGTTGCGACCTGGTTCAACATGACCGAGGTCAGCGTGCCTCTGCACTCGAACGGGTTCACCCTTGCCAATGCCACCTCTGCCGGCCGCCCGCGCCGCGGTGTCACCGCCCGCATCGTGGACGAATTTGACGAACCCTTGCCGCCGGGGCGGACCGGCGAGCTGGTTGTTCGTGCTGACCGACCCTGGGATTTCTGTCTTGGCTACTGGAAGAACCCCGCAAAGACCGTCGAAAGCTGGCGCAATCTGTGGTTCCACACCGGCGATGTGTTCCGCAACGATGAAGGCGGGAATTACTATTTCGTGGACCGCCTCAAGGACGCGATCCGGCGGCGGGGCGAGAACATCTCGTCCTTCGAGGTGGAGCGCGAGATCGACAGCCATCCCGCCGTGCTGGAATCTGCCGCCGTCGCGGTGCCGTCCAGCATGGGCGAGGATGAGATCAAGGTCGTGGCCGCGCTGAAACCGGGCGCTACGCTGCTGCCTGCAGAGCTGCACGCCTACCTTGCCGCGCGCCTGCCGGCCTATATGGTGCCGCTTTTCGTCGAGATCGCAGGCGGGGAACTTCCGAAAACTCCTACCGGGAAGATCCTCAAGACCGCACTTCGCGACTCGGGCACCGCCGCTGCCTGGACTTCGGGAGGGCGGCCATGAGCGGTCGTCGGTCGAGAATCAGTCAGGCGCGGATCGTCTTGGGCATCGCTGTCGTCGCCTTCATCGCGTTTTCCATTCTCGTACCGGGCTTCCTTTCGGCCGGCAACGTGTCGCGGCTTCTGCAAAACGTATCCATCCTTGGCATCCTTGCGATGGGCATGGCGCTGTCCATCATCGGGCGCGGCATTGATCTGTCCGTGGTGGCCTCGATGGCGGTTTCGGTCGCCTGGATGCTGGCCGAGATGAACGCGGGCGCGTCGTTTCTCCATGCCTTCGGCTTCGCCCTTCTGTTCAGCATCGCGGTCGGCCTGCTCAACGGCGTCCTGATCGCCTATGTCGAGGTGCCGCCGATCTTTGCCACCCTTGCCATGGGCACCGCGATCTACGGCTTCGGTCGCGTGTTCCTGCTTGCGTCGGATGTGAACTACCTGCCCAAAGACTGGCAGTGGATGAACACGCTGGCGACCGCCGCGCCCCTTGGCGTGCCGGTCTCGGTGCTTTGCTTCGCCGCCGTCTGCGCCGTCGGGCATCTGTTTCTGCGGCGGGCGCGAGAGGGCCGCTACATCTACATGATGGGCGACAATCCGCAGGCGTCGCGCATCACGGGCGTTCCGGTACGGCTGATGATCGTCGCGCAATATGTCCTGACCTCGCTGGTGGCGCTGGTGGCGGGACTGCTGATGGCGGCACTGGTCGCCACGATGAACACCCGCATCGTCGGGTCCACCTACGTCTACGACATCATCCTTGTGGCGGTCCTTGGCGGCATCAGCCTTAGCGGCGGGCGGGGCGGGGCGGGAAGCGTGATTGTCGGCACCCTACTTATCGGCATCCTGCTCAACGGGATGACGATGATGAACCTTGGTTACACGACCCAGAACGTCATCAAGGCGCTGATCCTGCTTGCCGCGCTGACCATCGATTCCGTCGTGAACCCAAGGGACGAGCAGACATCCCAACAAGGGGACATCTAAGACCGGACGCCGCCCCAAATTCGCAGCGCCCGCCCGTGACTCGCAACTAAACCAGGGAGGAACTGACTTTGACTATCATCACACGCACACGCACACTCGCCTCGGCCGCGGCCCTTTGCCTTGCCGTGTTTTCCGGCACCGCCGCCCCGATCGCCGCGCAGGACGTCTCACCCAGCGCGGGCTTTTACGACGCGCTGAAGGGAAAGAAGATCGGCTTCGTGCCGATTGCCATGGGCTTCAACGAAACCCAGGCCTGGCGCACCGCGATGGAGCGGCAGGCGGCAGCGCTCGGCTACGAAATCATCGTACGCGACCCGAACTGGAGCATTGAAGCCGGTATTCAGGCGATCAACTCCTTGATCGAGGAAAAGCCCGACGTGCTGATCATCGAGAACATCGACAACCGGTCCTACAATCGCCTCGTGCAGAAATCGATCGCAGCCGGCATCCTGACCGTGCAGACCCAGCAGCGCTCTGAAGTCGCAAGCGACGCCTATATGGGGCCGGACTGGAACGAGATGGGCCGCAATGCCGTCGATGGCATCGTCCAGGCTTGCGGCAAGGACAGCGGCAGGAACGGCAAGGTCGCGATCATCCAGGGCGCGCTGACCGCCCCGGCGAGCCTCTTGCAGATGCAGGGGATCGAAGAGGCGCTGAAGGCGCATCCTGATATCACCATCGTCTCGAACCAGGCGGCGGATTGGGATGCGACCAAGGCCTACCAGATCGCCTCGACTGTTCTGAAGCAGGAACCGGATATCTGCGGCATCGCCGGGTTCTGGGACGTGGCCGACGCCGGCATCGCCTCGGCGGTCAAGGAAGCGGGCCTGCAAGGCAAGGTCGCGGTCATCACCTCGGGCAGCGGCGCAAAGGAATCGGCTTGCGACAAGATCGCGGCGGGCGATTTCACCTTCTACACCAGCTACAACACGGCCGGTCAGGGCCGCGATCTGAACGCGATCATCCGCACGCTGCTGCAGACGCGTCCGACGCCGGGCAGCAAGCCCTTCGACCTTGTCAGCCCGCTGATCCGCATCACGAAAGAGACGATGACGCCGTCCTCGTGCTGGACGCTGGACGAGTTGAAGCAGATCGGCGGCTAAGCCGGACTATGACTGCGGGCGGCCCGCCAGGGCCGCCCTTTCATCCCATTATTCCTCCAATCGAGCGAGCCCATGAACCGCGACGTCCTGGTGCGCTGGCGCTACCGACTGATCCCCAACAACGTTCTGGGAGAGATTCTCTCCAAGACGTGGATCGACAACGCCGTTCCCGTTCTGATGCTCGCGGTCCTGCTTGCGGTCTTCGGCACACTGGTGCCGAACTTGCTGAGTTTCGGAAACCTCAGCGATCTTTCCCAGACGGTCGGGGAATACCTG
>JANLQT010000450.1:0-4999 GCA_031368035.1 Rhodobacterales bacterium
ACCGCTATGTTCTGCTCTACAATCAGCAACTGCCGCAGTCAGCCCTTGGCAGCAAGACACCCTTGCAGGCGATGAAGGACTGGCACAAACTGAAGCCGGAGTTGTTCAGAAAACAGCCATATCACCTTCCGGGATGTGACAGTTAGGTCTGCTGACAATATGCACGGACAACGCTGTTTCGGCAAGTTTTTTCGAGAGATCTTGCAAATTGCCTTGACGCGGCCGGCAGTCAGGCGAACCGACGGCGCGCCTCGAGCGCAAGGCCGGTACCAACCGATCCCAGCATGTCGCCGGTGGCGATGCGGGCGCCGGGCAGCGCTGCCCTGACGCAGGCGTGCAGAGCTGGCAGGCTGGACGAGCCGCCGGTCATGAACACCGTGCCGATCCGGTCGGGCGTCAGGCCAGCGTCGGACAGAACCTGCGCGATGGTGCCGGTGATACGACCCAGCGCCGGGGCAATCACCTGTTCGAACTTCGCGCGGCTGGCCAACGGATTCGGCCCGCCGGTCAGGGTTGACACCGCCAGGCGCACGGTCTCGGCATTCGACAAGGCGATCTTCCCCGCCTCGACCGCCATCGCCAGCGCATGGCCCTGTCGCTGGCTGGTGACGCGGATCAGCCGGGCCAGCAGCTCGGGCCGGTCGATCTCGTGCAGCATCGCCTTCAGATCGGAGGCCACGCGCTGGGTGTACAGCGCGTTGATCCGGTGCCAGGTGGCAAGGTCAAGATAGTAGTGGCGCGGCATGATCCCCTGCCCGCGCTTTGTGGTCGCCAGATAGCCCAGATGCGGCAGCAGTTCGGCCAGCGACAGCATGCGGTCAAAGTCGGTGCCGCCGACGCGGATGCCGGCATTGGCCAGAATATCCCCGGCGCGGTCCGGCGCCTTGGCCCGGGTAGGGGACACCCGGACGACGGAAAAGTCCGACGTGCCGCCGCCCACGTCCACGATCAGCACAAGGTCCTCTGCCGTCACCGATTGCTCATAATGCAAGGCGGCGGCGATGGGTTCGTATTGAAACGCCACCTCGCGAAAGCCCAGCGACTTGGCGATATCCTCCAGCACCGATTGCGAGCGCATGTCGGCGCCCGCATCGTCATCGACGAAATGCACCGGACGGCCCAGCACGACCTTTGTCAGCGGCCCTGCCCCGGTGTCGATCTTTTCCCGCAAGTGCCGGAAGAACGCCACCAGCACCGCCTTGAAGCTGACTGAGCGGGCGCCGACTGCCGTCCTCTCATCGATCAGCGAGGACCCGAGCGTGCTTTTCAGGCCCCGCATCAGGCGGCCCTCCTCACCGTCCACATAGGCCGAAATCGCGGCACGGCCGAAGGCGGGCGGGCCTTCAGAGTGCCAGAACACCGCCGAGGGGATGGTGACATCGCCGCCTTCGACCGGCATCAGCCAGGCCGTCTCGCCGTCCGCCAAGGCGACGGTGGAATTGGACGTGCCGAAGTCGATGCCGCAGAAAACCGGAGTCATGGGGGATGCTCGCAGTGGGAAGGGCGCGGGTTAGCCGAGGCGCGCGGCCTTTGCAACCGTCAAAGGTCCCCGCCTTACAAACTGGGCGCGAGGTCGATCTTGCTGCCGTCGGTGAAGCGCGAGAACCGGAAGCGGGACAGGTCATGGCCGGTGGGCCGGTCCGCGACCAGATCGGCGATGACCCGGCCAAGTCCGGGGCCGATGCCAAAGCCGTGGCCGCAGGTGCCGGTGGCGATGACAAGGCCGGGAATGGACGGCACGCGGTCCACGAAGGGCACCACGTCGGGCGTGGTGTCGATCATCCCGGCCCAGGCATCCGCGATCACCGGGCGGCCCAGTTGCGGCAGCGCCTTGGCGAAATCGTCGCAGACCTGCGCCAGCCGTTTCAGGTTCGGCGCTGGGTTCAGGATGCGCATCCGCTCGAACGGAGAGACCTCGTCCGCCGCCCAATGCCGCGGCGTGCCCCAGGCGTCGGGGGTGTCCTTCGGCGCGGCGGGAAAGAACCGGGTGGTTTTGATCGACTTCCGCATCACCGGCTGGAATATACCAAAGTGGCGGAAGGCATCGGGGCCAAGCGCAAAGTCATGCGCGCCGCTGCGGGCGATCGTATAACCGCCGTCCAGTCGGCGGCGGAAAGCAAAGCGGTCGTCGGCGGCGCCGCCCGCGAAGGTCTCGGCCATGGGCAGCGTCCGGGCCGCTGTCGCCTTAACGGCCAGTTGCGGGATATTGACCCCATGCGCCCGCAAGAACAGCGAGGACCAGACCCCGCCCGCCACCACCACCTGATCGCAGGCAATGCGCCCCGCCTCGGTGACCACCCCCGCGATGCGGCCCGCAGACAGATCCAGCGCCCGCACGGCACAATTCTCGCGGAGGGTCACGCCCTTGGCGGCCAGCGCCCGGGCGATCAGCGGCACGGCGGTCCAGGGTTCGGCCCGCGCATCCGAACTTGTGTAAAGCGCGCCAAGCCAGGGCGCGACATGGTCCGGCACCAGCGCGGCAAGTTCGGCGCGGCCCACCACGCGGCTGTCCAGCCCATAGCCGCGCGCCTTGTCCGCCCAGGCGGTAAATCCCGCCATCTCGGCTTCGGTCCGAGCGATGTAAAGCGTGCCTTCCTGCCGCAGGCCGATGCCGTCGCCAAGGGTGCGTTGCAGGTCCTGCCACAGGGCCAGGCTTTCCATCATGATCGGCAGTTCGGCAAAGTCGCGGCCCTGCTGGCGCACCCAGCCCCAGTTGCGGCTGGACTGCTCGCCCGCGATCCGGCCCTTTTCGCATAGGGTGACGCGAAAGCCCCGGTCCGCCAGCGCCCATGCGGTCATCACCCCCACCACCCCGCCGCCCAGCACCACCACGTCGGTGCTTTGCGGCAACGGCCCCTGATGCGCTACGGGCGAGGCGTCGGTGATCGGGAAAGCCATGGGCAAAGGTCCGGAATCAGACAGGTCTGGCAGACCCGCGCGCATCGCTGCCTTCCACAGCTAGTGGATAGCCCGCCGTTTTCGGCTTCGGCAGTCAACATGTTGCATTGTGCAGCGTCCGCGCTGCATTTCGCCGGGATTGCCGCCCCGATCCGGGCAGATTTTCCCGATTGATCGGCCTTGGAAAATGCGAAACACTTGTCCCAACGTCTTGGGCGCCGGGGGCAACATCCGGCCGAAATCAAAAGAAAACCAAGACTTGGGGAGACGCCTATGCCCGATGGGGGCGCAATACCTGCCGGCACCGTCCTGGACGTCCGGGGGCTGACGACCACGTTCCGCACCCGGAGCGGCGATGTTCATGCCGTGAACGCGGTCAGCTTCCATGTGAAGCGCGGCGAGATTCTGGGCGTGGTCGGCGAAAGCGGCTCAGGCAAGTCGGTGACGATGATGTCGCTGATCCGGCTGCTGCCCTCGCCCCCTGCGCAGATCGGGCCGGGACAGGTGCTGCTGGACGGTCAGGATCTGCTGCAGGTCGATGACGAGGCTTTGCGGCGCGTGCGCGGCCCGAAGATCGGCTTCGTTTTTCAGGACCCGATGACCAGCCTGAACCCGGTGTTCACCGTGGGCAGCCAGATCATGGAACCTTTGCGCGCGCATCTGGGCATGACCAAGACGGCCGCCCAGTTGCGCGCCAAGGAACTGCTGGACCTCGTCGGGATTCCCGACGCCGAACGGCGGTTGAAGGATTATCCGCACCAGTTTTCGGGCGGGATGCGTCAGCGGGTGATGATCGCCATCGCGCTGACCTGCGATCCGGACGTGCCGATCGCGGACGAGCCGACCACGGCGCTGGACGTGACCATTCAGGCGCAGATCATCGAGCTGGTGAAGGGAATCCAGAAGAAGCTGGGCATGGCGGTGATCTGGATCACCCATGATCTGGGCGTAATCGCCGGGATCGCCGACCGGGTCATGGTGATGTATGCAGGCCAGATCGTGGAACATGGCCCGGTCAAGACGGTGTTTGGCGCGCCGCAGCATCCCTATACCCGCGCGCTGCTGAAGACCGTGCCCGCGCTGACCGGCCAGCGCGCCGCCCGCCTGCAAGCGATCGAGGGCCAGCCGCCGATCCTGATGGCTGCACCCGAGGCTTGCAGTTTCCGCGACCGCTGCCTGTTCGCATTCGAACGCTGCGGGCTGGACAATCCCTTGCGCCGCGCCGTCGATGACGCCCAGATCGGCTGGGGCCATGACGTCGCCTGCCATTGGGAGGCGCCGCGATGACGGATGCCGCTCATGAAGATGATGGGTGGATCACCCATCCTACCAGACAGGTGCCGCATGGTTGACACCCGCAGGATGGGTGAACCGCCCATCATCCCCTTGGTCGAAGTCACGGGCCTGAAGATGTATTTCCCGATCCACACCGGGCTTCTGCGCCGCCACACCGGCGATGTGAAAGCGGTGGACGGGGTCAGTTTCTCGATCCCCGCTGGTGAGACTTTGGGGCTGGTCGGCGAAAGCGGCTGCGGCAAGTCCACCGTGGGTCGGGCGATTCTGCGGCTTTATGAACCCACCGCCGGCCGCGTCGTCATCGCAGGTGATGATGTGACGCAGCTTCAGGGCGAGGCTTTGCGCAAGAAGCGGCCTCAGATGCAGATGGTGTTTCAGGACCCGCAAGCCAGCCTGAACCCGCGCATGTCGGTGGCCGAGATCATCGGCGAGCCGTTGCTGGAGCACACCAGCCAGACCGCCGTCGAACGTCTGGGCCGCGTCTATGAATTGATGGATCAGGTCGGCCTGAACCGCCGCTTTGCCAGCCGCTTCCCGCATGAGTTTTCCGGCGGCCAGCGCCAGCGCATCGGCATCGCCCGCGCCTTGGCGCTGAACCCCAAATTCATCGTCTGCGACGAGCCGATCGCGGCGCTGGACGTGTCGATCCAGGCGCAGGTGGTGAACCTCTTGGAAGACCTGCAGGACCGGCTTGGCCTGACCTATCTGTTCATCAGCCATGATCTGTCGATGGTCCGGCACCTCGCCGACCGGGTGGCGGTCATGTACCTTGGCCGCATCATGGAACTGTCTTCGCGCGATGCCC
>JANLQT010000466.1:0-2481 GCA_031368035.1 Rhodobacterales bacterium
GAGGCAAGCGACCGCCCGCCCCAGCGAAAGGTGCAGCGATGCAAGAACGCTGTGCGGCGATGCCACTCCCGCCTTGCCAATCGCACCAGCGTCACCGACAAATGCCGGAATATCCAGTGATCGGAACATCATGACCCCTGCCGAGCCCGGCGAGATCCCCGCCGCGATGCCGCAAATGACGCCCCCGACCGGCCGCGATCCGCGTGTCGATGTGTTCCGCGGCATCGCTTTGGCGATGATCTTCATCGACCATGTGCCGGACAATCTGTACACCGGCTACACGCTGTGGACCCTTGGCTGGTCGGATGCCGCCGAAGGTTTCGTGCTGATGTCGGGCATATCGGCGGGCCTCGCCTATGGGCTGTATTTCCGGCGGCCGATGCGGTTTTGGACCGGGCTGGGGCGCGTTTGGCGGCGAGTCTGGACGATCTATCTGGTGCATATCCTGGTCACCGTCTGCGGCATGGCGGCAACGGCGGCGGTGGCGGCCTGGTATGCCAATCCGGATCTGCTGCAAATGAACCAGATCGGCTATCTGTTGGACGATCCGGTCAGCTTCCTGCGCGGCATTCCGATCTTGACGCAGCAACTCGACTACGGCGACATCCTGCCGATGTATCTGGCGCTGATCTTCGCCGCGCCCATCGTGCTGATCCTGGCGTGGCGGCGGCCCTGGCTGCTGCTGGCGGGGTCGGGGGCCCTGTGGCTTGCGACCCAAATCTGGCGCCTGAACCTGCCCAGCGCGACAAGGGAGTTCGGCTGGTATTTCAACCCCTTCGCCTGGCAGTTGATCTTCGTGATCGGCGTTGCAACCGGTGTTGCCTTGAAGGATGGGCGGCGGCTGGTGCCGGTTTCGCGCTGGCTGCAAGGGCTGAGCGCCCTCGTCCTGTTGGTGGCCGCTGCGGGTCTGCTGTGGCCCGCCTTTGCCAAGCTGTTCCACCACACGCTGTGGCAAGCCCAGCGGGCCGGCTGGCCGCCCTATCTGATCGGGGTCGAGAAAACCTTCCTGCCGTTGCCGCGGGTGCTGCATGCGGTGGCACTGGCCTATTTCCTGTCGTCCTGGCCTTGGGTGCGCCAGTTTTGCGGGGCGGTCGGGATGAAACCCTTCGCGCTGCTGGGACGCCAGGCTTTGCCGGTGTTCGCCTTTGGCAGCATCATGGTTTTTGCGATCCAGACCATCCGCGAACAAATCGGCTTCACACTCTGGCAGGACACCTGGATGCTTGCCACCGGCCTGTGTGCCATGCTCGCCCTGGCCGCCGCACGGCAGTATTGGCCAAAGGACTGATCCCTGCTGGCCCTGACCCCACAGTGCCAAAGTCAAAGGGCTTGAGTGTTTCCACCCAAGCCCTTTGAATATTGGTGAGCCGGTCGGGGCTCGAACCCGAGACCTACTGATTAAAAGTCTCTGGGCAACATGTTTTCACCACGTTGCGCCGGGTTGCACTGAACCACATTTGCCCTTGAAAATAAGGCCATTTGGCCCCATCTGTCTTGCATGGGGTTGCCGCAAGTTTCGTTTTGCGTGGTAGCCCGGTGGTAGCCCGAGGGAAACTCAATGGCCGAGAGCATCAAGATCAGCAAACGGACTGTGGATGCCCTAAAGGCAACCGGCGCGCGCTACGTGGCATGGGATTCGGACGTGCCCGGCTTTGGCGTTCGCGTCGGGCCAACGGGCGGCAAGTCCTATGTCCTGAAATATCGCGTAGGCGGTGGCCGTAGTGGCCGGGTGCGGTGGGGCGTGATCGGGCAGCATGGGGCACTTGCGCCGGATCAGGCGCGCGAGACGGCCCAGCGCTGGGCGGCCGAAGTTGCGGCCGGTGGCGATCCGGCAGGCGACAAGCTGGAAAAGCGTAAGAGCCCTACAGTGTCGGAGCTGCTGGACCAATACCTCTCAAGCCATGCCGAAGCGAAAAACAAGGCCAGCACGGCCCGCAATGCTGCGCTGCTGGTGAACAAGCTGATCCGGCCCGCCCTCGGCAAGCTCAAGGTGGCCGATGTGACATCTTCGGACGTGGCGCGCTTTCACGCTGCCAATGCGGCAACGCCCTACCAAGCGAATCGGGCCCGGTCGGTTCTGTCCAAGGCCTTCGCCCTAGCCGAAACTTGGGGCTATCGGGAACGTCATTCGAACCCCTGTGGCGAGGTGGAGCGATTCCCCGAAAAGTCGCGTGAGCGATTCCTGAGCCCGGCCGAGTTTGCGGCGCTGGGCGAGGTGCTGGCCAAGGCGGATCGGGGCGAGGCGCTGGTGATCCAGAAGGACGGCAAGCCCAAGACGGTGAAGGTGAGCCTGTGGGCGGCGGCGGCTATCCGGCTGCTAATCTTCACCGGTGCGCGCCACAGTGAAATTCTCGGGCTGCGGTGGGAATGGATCGACTGGCAGGCGGGCCGCGCGAACCTGCCTGACAGCAAGACCGGCAAGAAACCCTTGATGCTGCCGCCCCCTGCCCTTGAGGTGCTGCGCGGGCTGGACATGCCGAA
>JANLQT010000522.1:0-3014 GCA_031368035.1 Rhodobacterales bacterium
CTGAAACGCGAGGCGTTCGAGAAATGGCGCACCGGCTATGCCTCGGCCTATGCGGTGATCCTGTTCGTGACGATCTATGGGCTGGCCTCGATCTATGTGAAGGCGCTGAACCGGGTGAAGCAGAGATGAGTTTTTCCGTCACCGAACCCTCGAAGCGCCAGAAGTGGATCGCCGGAATCCTGGTCGCCACTTACGCGATCATCACCATCCTGCCGTTGATCTGGATCATCTCGACCGGGTTCAAAAGCCCTTCGGATGCAATCGCTTACCCGCCGAAGTTGATGTTTCAACCGACGCTGGAGGGCTACGTGAACCTGTTCACCACCCGCACGCGGCAGACGCCGGAGTTCATGGCGGCGAACCCGCCCGGCACCTGGTATGAGCGGATCGTGGCGCAATACGACATGATCATCGTTGGCCCGTCGCGTTATGGGCAACGGTTCATGAATTCGGTGATCATCGGTTTTGGATCGACCTTCCTGTCGGTGTTTCTGGGGACATTGGCGGCCTATGCCTTCAGCCGGTTCAAGGTGCCGCTGAAGGACGATCTGATGTTCTTCATCCTGTCCACAAGGATGATGCCGCCCATTGCCGTCGCCATCCCGATTTTCCTGATGTACCGCTTCTTGGGTTTATCAGACACGCATCTGGGGATGATATTGCTGTACACGGCGGTGAACCTGTCGCTTTCTGTCTGGCTTCTCAAAGGCTTCATCGACGAAATTCCAGTGGAATATGAAGAGGCTGCGCTGATCGACGGCTACACGCGGTTCCAGGCGTTTTACAAAGTGGTGCTGCCCCAGGCGGCCACCGGCATCGCCTCGACCGCGATCTTCTGCCTGATCTTTGCCTGGAACGAATATGCCTTCGCGGTGCTGCTGACCTCCGGCACCGCGCAGACCGCGCCGCCCTTCATCCCGACCATCATCGGCGTCGGCGGCCAGGACTGGCCCGCCGTGGCCGCCGGCGCGACGCTGTTCCTGCTGCCGGTCATGGTTTTCACCATCCTGCTCCGCAAGCACTTGCTGCGCGGGATCACCTTCGGAGCGGTGCGCAAATGAGCGGCTTTTTCACCGGACTTCTGGCCTTGCGCCGTGGGCCTTGGGAGATGCTGGCCTCGATCCTCATCGCGCTTGGCGTCTTCATGATGATGCAGCCCTGGGTCCTGGCGCTGTTCACCTGGTCCTTCCTTGTCACCCTCACCGGCACCGTGATGTTCATGGTTGTCGGCAAGTTCCGGGCATAACATGGCGCAAATCCGCATCCAGAATCTGCGCAAGGACTTCGGGGCTTTCACCGCTGTGCAGTCGTCCAGTTTCACCATCGAGGATGGCGAGTTCTTCATGCTGCTCGGCCCGTCAGGCTGCGGCAAGACCACCACCCTGCGCATGATGGCCGGGTTGGAGCTGCCGACCAGCGGTGAGATCTTCATCGACGGCGAGGAAGTGGCGCAGAAGCGGGCGAGCCAGCGGGACATTGCCTTCGTGTTCCAGATGTTCGCCCTGTATCCCCATATGAATGTTGGTAAAAACATCGGTTATCCGTTGCGCAGTCAGGGGATGAACCGGACCGATACAGCCGCGCGGGTGCTGGAAGTGGCGAAGATCCTTGGCATCGAGACCATGCTGAACACCCCTGTTGGCGGGCTGTCGGGCGGCGACCGGCAGCGCGTGGCTTTGGGACGGGCAATCGTGCGTCAGCCCAAGGCGTTCTTCATGGACGAACCTTTGGGCGCCTTGGACGCCGAGTTCCGCGAGCATATGGCCGAAGAGCTGCGCGCCCTGCATGACCGGATGGGCGCGACCACGGTCTATGTGACGCATGACCAGTTGGAAGCCATGCAGATGGGTGACAAGATCGTGGTGATGAACCACGGCGTGGTGGAACAGTTCGGCAAGCCGCAGCAGCTGTATGACTGGCCCGCGACGCTGTTTGTCGCCAATTTCATCGGCTCGCCGCCGATGAACTTGTTGAAGTTTGACGGGATGGTGGGGATTGGCTCGGATCATGTGACGCTTGGCGAGGCGCGCTCCGCCATTCCGGTGCAGCACGAGGGCGCCTCGGGCGCGCTGGTGCTGGGCATAAGGCCGGAACATGTGAGGTTTGACGACGCAGCGCCGTATCGCGGGCAGGTTCTGGCGACCGAATATCTGGGCACGACGCAGATCGTGACGCTGACCACCTCGCATGGCGATGTGAAGGCGCGGTTGGCGTCGGACCGCAAGGTGACGGTGGGCGAACAGGTGGGGCTGACGTTTGATCCGCGCACGATCACGATTTTCGGGGCCGAGCGGGGGCGGGCGCTGAAATCTGCCGGCAATGAGAAGGTGCTGTCCCATGGCTGAGGTTTCGCTGCATGGCATCACCAAGACCTTCGGCGCGGTAACTGCCTTGTCGGATGTGTCGATGACCATTCCGGACGGCGGTTTCGTCGTGCTGCTGGGGCCGACCGGGGCGGGCAAGACTACGGTGCTTCGGATGATCTCGGGCCTGGACAAACCGGACGCCGGGCAGGTCAGCATTGGCGGGCGGGATGTTGCGGCGCTGAGCCCGGCGATGCGGAATGTGGCGATGGTGTTCCAGCAATACTCGCTTTATCCGCATCTGACGGTGCGGCAGAATCTGGAGTTTCCGCTGAAGTCGCCGATGCTGCGCACCCCGCCGGACGAGATTGCCCGCAAGGTGAAGGCTGTCGCGGAAGTGCTTCAGATCGCGCATAAATTGGACAACAAGGCAACGGCGCTTTCGGGGGGTGAGATGCAGCGGGTGTCCATCGGGCGGGCGCTGGTGCGCGCGCCCTCGGTCTATCTGATGGACGAGCCGCTGTCGTCTTTGGACGCCAAGCTGCGCGCCGATCTGCGGATCGAGTTGAAGCGCATCCACTCCGATCTGGGGTCCACGTTTCTTTATGTGACGCATGACCAAATCGAGGCGATGACCATGGCGACCCATGTGGGCGTGCTGGATCAGGGCCGCCTGGTGCAGTTCGGCTCGCCCCGGGATATCTACGAAAA
>JANLQT010000525.1:0-6646 GCA_031368035.1 Rhodobacterales bacterium
GACGGGGCGCGGCCTCTTGATCCGGGGGCGGCTGGAGGACGGCGTGGTCACGCTGGACCTGCCGCCGCGCGCCTGACGCCTACCAGTCGATCTCGCGGTTGCCGCCGACGAACTGCGCGCTTTTCGCGGTGTACTGGAACAGCTCCACCGGTGTGCCCGAAGGGTCCTTCAACCACGCCTGCCAGGTGTCGTCGCAGCCGTATTTCGGCTCGGTCACCTCGATGCCCTTGGCGCGCAGGGTGGCGACGGCGGCGGGCAAGTCGGGCACCTCCAGGCACAGGTGGTTGACCTGACCGGTCTTGGCAAAGGGTGCCTCGCCGTTCAGGAAGATCTCGATGAACGTCCGCTCCCCGCAGGTCAGGTACAGGCCCACCCAAGCGCCCGTCTTGGTAAAGTCAAAGCACTTGGTCAGGCCAATGGCCCCGACATAAAACGCTTCCGCAGCGGCGAGGTCATGGGAAAACAGGCAGACATGGGCGAGTTGGCGGGCTTGGATGGACATGGGTTTCCTTTCGGTTCGCGCCACTTTCGGCGGCTTTGCCCCGGCGATCAAGCCCGGATGATTTCTGCCCGCAGTCGTGCCATCCTTGCACTCAAGGAGGACCACGCCATGCCCACGATCACCCAAGGTTTCCAAGGCCAGACCGTCATCACCACGTTCGAGATGACCCCCGCCACCGCGCATGAACTTCTGGAAAAACTGCAGGCCGCCTATGCCGAGGTGATCCGTCACCAGCCGGGCTTCATCAGCGCCGCGTTGCACATGAACGACGCGCTGACGCGGATCTGCAATTACTCGCAATGGCAGCGGCGCGAGGATTTTCAGGCGATGCTGCGGACCCCGGAAATGCGGGTGCGGAACCGGGAACTGGGCACGCTGTGCCGGGGATTCGAGCCGGTGATGTATGAGGTGGAAGGGGTGTACTGACGACTAGTCGTCAAGCGCGATGCCGCGCTTGACTGCCAGCGCGACCATTCTGGCCGGTGCCTTGCGGCAGTCACAGTTCTTTGAGTGATCAAGGTGCCAGGCCAGGCGTTGATCCTCGGTCGGATTGTTCGGCATCTTCTGCGCCGCGTGCCATTCCGCATTGATCTTGCCCATCAGCGCCGCCCCGGCCTCGCCTTGCCCCCGCGTTGCCCCGCCCGTCCTGACGTGGACCGCCCCCGCCGAGACACCGCTTCCTCGACCGCCTCTTCAATCACCGACTGCCGCGCCAAGGGATCGTCGGCGATGGCCAATTCCACCGCCTCCAGCCGCTTCACCTCGTCGCGCAGCCGCGCGGCATCCTCGAAGTCCAGGTTCTCGGCGGCTTTGCGCATTTGCAGCCGCAATGCGTCCAGATGCGCCGCCAGATTCGGCCCCATCATCGGCTTGTCCACCTTGGCGGTGACGCGCGCCTGATCAGTGTCGCCCTGCCACATGCCGGCCATCACATCCCCGACGTTTTTCACGATCGTCGTCGGAGTAATCCCGTGCAGCGTGTTGTAAGCCACCTGCTTTTCCCGCCGCCGGTCCGTTTCGGCCATCGCGCGTTCCATCGAGCCGGTGATCCGGTCGGCATACATGATCACCCGGCCATCGACGTTCCGCGCGGCGCGTCCGATGGTCTGGATCAAAGACGTTTCCGAGCGCAGGAAGCCCTCCTTGTCCGCGTCCAAGATCGCCACCAGCCCGCATTCCGGGATATCCAGCCCCTCGCGCAAAAGGTTGATCCCCACCAGTACATCAAACGCCCCCAGCCGCAGATCGCGCAGGATTTCAATCCGCTCCAGCGTGTCGATGTCCGAATGCATGTAGCGCACGCGGATGCCCTGCTCGTGCAGGTAATCGGTCAGATCCTCGGCCATGCGCTTGGTCAGCGTGGTGACCAGCGTCCGCATGCCGCGAAGGGCGACCTTGCGCACCTCGTCCAGCAGGTCATCAACCTGCATCTCCACGGGCCGAATTTCCACCATCGGGTCGATCAGGCCGGTGGGTCGGATCACCTGCTCGGTGAAAACACCGCCCGTCTGCTCCAATTCCCAAGCCGCCGGGGTGGCCGAGACGAACACCGACTGGGGCCGCATCGCATCCCATTCCTCGAACTTCAAAGGCCGGTTGTCCATGCAGCTTGGCAGGCGGAAACCGAACTCCGCCAGCGTGTATTTCCGCCGGTAGTCGCCCTTGTACATCGCGCCGATCTGCGGGACCGAGACGTGGGATTCGTCCGCGAACACCAGCGCATTGTCCGGGATGAACTCGAACAGCGTCGGCGGCGGCTCTCCGGGCGCGCGCCCGGTCAGATAGCGCGAGTAATTCTCGATCCCGGCGCAAGACCCTGTCGCCTCCAGCATCTCCAGATCGAAATTCACGCGTTGTTCCAGCCGCTGGGCTTCCAGCAGTTTGCCTTCCTTGATGAACTGGTCCAGCCGCACCACCAGTTCCGCCTTGATCGACTTCGACGCCTGTTGCAGCGTCGGGCGCGGGGTGACGTAGTGGCTGTTGGCATAGATGCGCGTCTGCTTCAGCGCGCCGGTCTTGGCCCCGGTCAAAGGGTCGAATTCCATGATCGATTCCAGAAGGTCGCCGAAGAACGAAAACCGCCAGGCGCGGTCCTCCAAGTGGGCGGGCCACACTTCCAGACTGTCGCCGCGCACCCGGAAACTGCCGCGCGTGAAGGCCTGATCGTTGCGCCGGTATTGCTGTGCCACCAGATCGCCCATCATCTTGCGCTGGTCATAGCTGTCCCCGGTGACCAGATCCTGCGTCATCGCCGAATAGGTCTCGACCGAGCCGATGCCGTAGATGCAACTGACCGACGCCACGATGATCACATCGTCCCGCTCCAGCAGCGAGCGGGTCGCCGAGTGGCGCATCCGGTCGATCTGCTCGTTGATCTGGGATTCCTTCTCGATATAGGTGTCGGTCCGCGCCACATAGGCTTCGGGCTGGTAGTAGTCGTAATAGCTGACGAAATACTCGACCGCGTTGTCCGGGAAGTAGCCCTTGAACTCTGCATAAAGCTGCGCCGCCAGCGTCTTGTTCGGCGCCAGAATGATCGCCGGGCGCTGCGTCGTCTCGATCACCTTGGCCATCGTATAGGTCTTGCCGGTGCCGGTGGCGCCCAGCAGCACCTGATCCCGCTCCCCCGCGTGCACGCCGGCCGTCAGCTCGGCGATGGCCTTGGGTTGGTCGCCTGCCGGCTGGAACGGGGTCTGCATGACAAAGCGCCGCCCGCCCTCCAGCTTGGCCTTGGTCAGAACGTCAGGGCGGGGCGACAAAGCATTGGCGTTGTTGTGGGGCATGGGGCGATTCCTCTGGCCCTAATCTATTCCGTTTTTGTTCTCTTAACAGGGGTCAGGCAAGATTGCGGCGCGGTTAAGGGATTTTGCACAATCTTAACGAAAATTCGCCAAAGATTTACATCTTGGGGTTGCACTTGTGGCGCGACTCGGTCATGTTGATCTTGCAAGCAGCACTTAGCTGCCGGTTGATCGCACCACACCCCACCCACATCCCGTGATCAACCGGCAGCGACCTTGCACTCCCCCTCAACACGCGCGCGTCCCCGCCCATCGGCCTTGAACTTTCTCCCGTGATTGGGAATAAGCAAGTCAGCCGTTCCGCCGGAGGATTTTCATGCGTGCCCGCATCTACCAGCCTGCCAAGACCGCCATGCAGTCCGGCGCCGCCAAGACCACGCATTGGGTCCTGGAATTCGGTCAGGACGCCGCGCGCGAGATTGATCCCCTGATGGGCTGGACCGGGTCCTCGGACACCCAGGCGCAGGTCCGCCTGCGGTTTGACACGCGCGAAGAAGCGGTCGCCTATGCGGGCTCAAAGGGTTGGGACTATGATCTGACCGAACCGCAGCTGCGCAAGCCCAATATCCGGGCGCGCGGTTATGGCGAGAATTTCGCCACCGACCGCAAGACGGTCTGGACGCATTGATCCCGATGGGCCCCCGCGGGGCCTTTTGGTTTTGTGGGGGGAGGTTTGCGATGACCAAGGCATTCCAATGGGCCGTTCCGCTTTGCTTTGCCGCGGCGACAGCCTGGGCCAGCCCGGCAACCACGGTCGGAGCCAAGTACCTGACCGAGGTGTTCCAGACCTATTTCGGCACGCTGCCGGGCGTTGTGGCCGTGGTGCCGCAGGCGGATACCTATGCCGTCACGCTGAACGCCGCGCCGCTGATCGCGCTGGTCGCCGAAGACGGCCAACAGGCCAGCATGACGCCGCTGGTGTTGACCCTGACCGATCAGGGCGCCGGGCTTTGGGGCGTGGTGGTGGATCAGGCGCTCGACATCACAGTGGGCGGCGCCGGTATGCCAACACTCCAGTTGAGCATTGGCCACATCCTTGACAAAGGCACGTTCGATGCGGCGCTGCGCGCGTTCTCGGCCGAAACCGGGCAGATCGAAAACCTGTCCTGGTCGCAGTCCATGGCGCAAGAGACGGATGGGATGGGCGCTGCGCGCTGGGACGTTGCCTCGCTGACGTATCAGGCGACTTCCACCGCTGCGCCGACCGGCGGTCTGGACCGGGTGATGCATGTGACCCTGCCCGAGGCGGTGGAAAGCCTCACCATTTCGGAAGGCCCGGGCGATGACATGCCGATGGGCCTGACCATCAAGGACTACAACTTCGACTGGACCATGAAGGGCTATCGCGCCGCGCCGGTGCTGGATCTTCTGGCCTTTGTCGTCGCCAATGCCGCCGAAGGCCGGATCGAACAGAACCTGCCCGAGTTGAAAACTCTGGCCACCGCCGCGCTGCCGCTGTTTGACAGCATCACGTCGACCGGAACGACTGGCACGATTCAGGCGGCGACGCCCTGGGGCGACTTTTCGATGGACGGCAGTGCGACGGCGGTTGACCTGCATGGGGCGGTTGCCGATGGCATGTTCCGCGAAGGCGTTGCGGTCAGGGGACTGAAGATCCCCTCCGGACTGGTGCCGGACTGGGCCGCCTCACTGTTGCCGACGGAGGCCGGCTTTGACCTTGCCGTCTCGGGCTATGACGCCAGGGCCGCAGCTGACCTTGCGCTGGGGCTTTTGGACCAACCGCTGGGCCAGGACCCGCCTGCCGATTTCGAAGATCAACTTTTGACCGCCGCCTTGCCGAACGGCACCGTGACGATTGCTCTTTCGCCCTCGACCATATCCGCGCCCGGCTATTCTCTGGCCTATGAAGGGACCCTGCAGGTCGGCCCGGCCACCGATATCCCCACCGGCAGCGCGAAATTCACCCTGACCGGGATGGACGCCGTCATCGCCGCACTGAACGCCGCGCCAGACGACATCAAGCGTGACGTGGTTCCCGCCGCCATGCTGATCCGCGGCATGGCCAAGGCCGGCCCGGACGGCGCGCTGATCTGGGAGATTGACGGTTCTGTCCCCGGCAAGTTGCTGGTCAACGGCAATGATGTGATGAGCCTGATGCAATGAGCATGTCCCGATGCAAGGCGCCTTGACCGTGACGATCACCCGTGAAGACCCGACCGCACCCGACCTGACGCTGCTGTTCACCCGCCACACCGCCGACATGCACGCCGATACCCCGCCCGAAAGCATCTACATGATGGATGCCTCGGCACTGGCAGGTCCGCTGGTCCATTTCTTTGTTGCGCGCAGGGACGGGCGGCCCATTGCGATGGGGGCTTTCAAGCACCTGTCGGGCAGCCACGCCGAGATCAAGTCGATGCATGTCCTGACCGAAGCGCGGGGCAAGGGCCTGTCCAAGGCCATGCTGGCGCATGTCGAGACGGCCGCCAAAGCCGCAGGCGTCACGCAGCTTAGCCTTGAAACCGGCATCCAGCCGACCTTCGTCGCCGCCCGGGCGCTGTATGAAAAAGCCGGCTACACGGTCTGCACGGCGTTCGAGGGCTATTGGGACGATCCAAACAGCCTTTTCATGACGAAGGCGCTTGGCTAGAAGGACGACACGGTCCCGTAGCTCAGTTGGATAGAGCAGCCGCCTTCTAAGCGGCGGGTCGGGGGTTCGAATCCTCCCGGGGCCGCCATCCATCTTTGAAATTATTGATTAAATTCAGATAATTTCTGTTCTACCCCACATAAAACCCCACATTCCGAAAATGCTTGGCGTTGTGTGGCGGTCACTCGATAAACTCGCAGCCGATCCGCGTTGAACGCAGGTTCGATGTATTCCAGGTGTATAGAATCGGCTCTTCGTTGAGGTCGGAGCATGCCAGACCGAGATTTTCCCCTGTCTTGTTCGTCACCATCTTCTGAGCAGTGTACTCCCAAAGGCTACCGAACCCGTTCTCGGGCAAGGTGAAGCGGCTGGCTTGGATCAAGCCACATGGACCCGTGGGGCTGCTTTCAGCCACCCACATCGTCTCGGACACCTGCACGAAAGTCTGGGAAAATTGGTTTATCATCGGCTTGCAAGTTCTGGCGGCTTTTTCGTGGAACGACCAAAGCATTGCCTTGAGGTTTTCGGCGGTCCGGTCAACGCAGAATGAAGCAATCAATCTGGCAAAAGTACGCAGGTCGTCCAAATCGCGCGGGTCAGTCGGCGGTGCTTTTCCGTCTTCGAGAGGTAAACCCTGATCGAACCTAGACACCGCATCCTTGAAAGCCTTCGCATCATCGCGGCATAACCCCATGAGCTCGTTGGGCTGCTCTAGAATTTCGTCGATTTGCG
>JANLQT010000532.1:0-5518 GCA_031368035.1 Rhodobacterales bacterium
GAAGACCCGGTGACGCTGGAAGAGCTGTCCGAGGCTTACGGCGTCAGCCGAGAGCGTATCCGGCAGATCGAGGTGCGGGCGTTTGAGAAGCTGCAGGCCAAGATGCGCGAACTGGCCCGGGAAAAGGGCATGGCGATTCCGGCCTGAAAAAGGGTCTGGCGTGACGATTGGTCCGGCGAGAGCGGATTTCCTGCCGGCGGCCGGTTTTGCGGTCGCTGGCGGTAAAGCAGCGGAGCGGCAAGAGCCGCAAGTTTTTGTGTCACCTGCGCGGACTTCGCCGCTCGGCTTCGGGCCTGACGGCGCGGGAGTATTTGTGTCCAAGATGAACGGGCCTTAGGTGTGCAAGATCGGCGCTTGCACGCGTGCAAGAGTTGTTAGTGCCTTGAATTTGCTTAATGTTCCAAATTCTGTTCATTTTCCGTTAACCACGATTCCGCACCCTTGCACAGCCTCCCTGGCCAAATATCCCGGGGCGTCCACAGCGAGGGGCAGCGCCCCTCACTGCGGCAAGGGCAAGTGCCGACCTGGCGTGGTCCCCGTTTCCGTTTGAATTCGCGGCGCCCTGCCGGTATCACCCCCCGGCAGACACCCAAAGGTTGCATTCCCCATGACCCTGCTCGGCACGTTCCTCAAACCCATGCATCCCGAGGGTTGGCGCTTTGTCGCGATCTTTGCCGCGGTGACGCTGTTGCTGTTCTGGCTGTGGACGCCGCTTGGCTGGCTGGGCGTGCTGCTGACCATCTGGTGCTATTACTTCTTTCGCGATCCGGTCCGGTCCGTGCCGCAGGGCGACGGGCTGATCCTGTCGCCGGCGGATGGAGTTGTCTCGCTGATCGAACCCGCCGTGCCGCCGCCGGAACTGGGCCTTGGGCCGGAAAGCCTGCTGCGGGTGTCGGTGTTCATGTCGGTGTTCAACTGCCATGTGAACCGCATGCCGATTGCGGGCAAGATTGCCGCCATCGCCTATCGGCCCGGCAAATTCGTTAGCGCCTCTTTGGACAAGGCGTCTTCCGACAACGAGCGCAATTCGCTGGCGATCGAGATGGCGGATGGGCGCAAGCTGGTTGTCGTGCAGATCGCGGGCCTGGTGGCGCGGCGGATCGTGTGCTGGGGCCGGGTGGGACAAAGCTTGCGCACCGGCGACCGGTTCGGGCTGATCCGCTTTGGCTCGCGGCTGGATGTGTATCTGCCGGCGGGCGTGGCCCCCTTGGTGGCGCTGGGCCAAACCATGATCGCGGGGGAAACCGTGTTGGCCGATCTGACTGGCACCGGCCCGGCGCGCCTGTCTCGGGCCGAGTGACATGGCGGACCGCAAGCGCCGGGAGCTAGACCTCGCGCAGCTTCTGCCGAACATGATGACGGTGGGGGCCTTGTGTTCGGGGCTGACCGGCATCCGCTTTGCGATCCTGGGGAATTTCCAGCTTGCGGTGATGCTGATCCTGCTGGCGGCGGTGCTGGACGGGCTGGACGGGCGGCTGGCGCGGCTGCTGCGGTCGGTCAGCGCGATCGGGGCCGAACTGGACAGCTTGGGCGATTTCGTCAACTTCGGCGTAGCCCCGGCACTGGTGATCTATCTGTGGGACCTCGAATCCATGGGAACCGAGGGCTGGGCGGCGGCGGTGTTCTATGCGGTCTGCTGCCTTCTTCGGCTGGCGCGGTTCAACATCGGCAACCGGTCTGACGCCGAAAAGCCCAAGGATGCGCCCTTTACCGGTGTGCCCTCGCCCGGGGGGGCGATGCTGGCGCTGCTGCCGTTGTATGTCGAATTCACCTGGCCTGACCTGCGCCTGCCGTCGGTGTTGCTGGCGCTGTATATCATGGGCGTCGGCGGGCTGATGATCAGCCGCTGGCCGACGCCGTCGTTCAAGTCGGTGACGTTTTACGCCGAGAACGTGCGCTATGTCGTGCTGGCCGTGGTGCTGGTGGTGGCGGCGCTGGCCAGCCACCCCTGGGCCACGCTGATGGCGATTGATGCCGCCTATGCGGTGGCCATTGGCTGGTATCTGCTGACCTGGCGGCGTCGGCGTCCCGCCAAAGACGACATCGAGGATATTTTGGGCGAGGACTGAGCTTGCCCCCGGCGCAGCTTCTTTCTACCCTGCGGTCAAACAGGGGAGAGTGAACATGCAGCCGGTGCGTTGGGGGGTCTTGGGGGCGTCGAATTTTGCGCGGCAACATATGGCGCCCGCCATTCATAGCGCGCGGGGCGGCACCTTGGCCGGGCTGGCGACGGGCTGGACCGACAAGGCCAATGATTTCCGTGAGTTCTGCCCCGATCTTGAGATTTACCCAACCTATGATGCTTTGCTTGCCGATCCGAAGATCGACGCGGTCTACATCCCGCTGCCGAACCATCTGCATGTGATGTGGACGCTGAAGGCGCTGGCGGCGGGCAAGCATGTGCTGACTGAAAAGCCCATCGCCATGCATGCGCGCGAGATCGACCAGATCATCACCGCGCGGGACAATGCGCGCAAGCTGGCGGCGGAAGCCTACATGATCGTGTTCCACCCGCAATGGCAGCGCGCGCGCGCGCTGGTGCAGTCGGGCGCCATCGGCCGGGTGCTGCATGCCGATGTGGCCTTCACCTATGACAACCGCGACGACACCCAGAACATCCGCAACCGCGCCGACACCGGCGGCGGCGGCATCCGCGACATCGGGGTCTATGCCTATGGCTCGATCCGGTTCGTGACCGGAGCCGAACCGCTGGATTTGCAGGCCCGGATCATGCGCGAGAATGGCGTGGACACCTGGGCGCAGGTGACCGGGGTGATGAACGGGGCCGGGACTGGGCATGTCGGGCGCTTCACCTTTTCGGCCCTGACCTCGATGCGGCTGTTTCCGCGGCAAGAGGTGACGTTTCAGGGTGAGAAAGGCATGATCCGGGTGGCCAACGCGCCATTCAACGCCGGGATCCATGATCTGGCCAAGCTGGAATTGCATCTGCCGGGCCAGGTGATGACCGAAGAACGTTTCCCGCGTGCCGATCAGTATCTGTTGCAGGTCGAGGCTTTCAACGCTTCCGTCCGCGACGGCGTGCCCTATCCCTGCCCGCTGGAATTCGTGCGCGGCACGCAGGCGATGATCGACCGGGTGTTCAACGTCGGCATTGAAATCTCGATCTGAGGCGGGCGAAGGCGGCGCGTGTGGGTGAAAAGCGCCCCGCGCCCTCCCATATGAGTTCAGAGCGCAGCACGGCGCACAACCGAGGAGATTCGCATGACTGACCAGACGGAAAGCGGCAAGGGCGGTCGCGGCAAGCTGTGGATGCGGCTTGTGCATATGGTTCTGGTGAGCCTGCTGATCGGGGCTGCGGTCATGGTGCTGCATGTGATGACGGTGGTGCAGTTCATCATCATGCTGGTGGACCGCGGCGCGCCCAATGCGCAGATCGCGGCGTTTGGCAAAAGCATCGGCGCCTGGATTGGCAAAGCGGCGCGGTTTCAGACCGCCCAAAGCGAGGACAAGCCCTGGCCCTGGTCGCCGCTGGAGTGATTTTCGCCAAGAAACGCGCGGTTGTTCGCAGGCGATGTGAAAAGGCGATTGAAATACCGGGCGTGCAGACAGCAGCGGCTTGCGCGGCGAAGCGTCTCGGCCCATTGCTCTAAATTAATCCCGGGGGCCATGAAACCGGGTAGACTGTCCATGACGGACAGCTTGGTCCCGGGAGCATCCACATGAAAACACCGCAAACGCTGTATCTTTTGGCGTCCGAGCACAGCTTTCGGCTGGTGCGCACCCATGAGGCCGGGCTTGCTTCCTTGGGCGGCAAGTCGTCGGAAGATTTTCCGGATGTCGACTATCGGTTCGGAACGGAAAAGCAAAGCCGCGGCATCGGCGTGCATACCGAGCGCGCCACCACCACGATGAAGGCGCAAGAGCCGCAGCGCAACCGCCTGGCGCATCACGCCATGGCCGCGCTGGAGGTGCAATGGGCCAAGGGCGGGTTTGACCGGATCGTGCTGGTCGCCGGGCCGAAGATGCTGGGCGATTTGCGGGACAATCTGCCCAAGTCGCTGAGCGGACATGTTACGGGCGAGTTGCACAAGGATCTGGTGAAGACCTCGCTGCACGATCTGCCGGCGCATCTGGCGGACCTGCCCGGGGTTTGATGGCAGTGGGGCGGGATGGGCTCATCACCCATCCTACCGGTAGGATGGGTGAATAACCCATCACGTCGCCGCCTTACCCCTCCATCGCTTCCAATTCGTCGATGAAGCCGGCGATCATGTTCAGGCCCTTGTCCCAGAACGCGGGGTCGGACAGGTCCAGGCCAAAGGGCGCCAGCAGGTCCTTGTGGTGCTTGGAGCCGCCTGCCTTCAGCATCTCGAAATACTTGTCCTCGAACCCCGGCAGCCCGCCCGCATAGGCGGCATACAGCGCATTCACCAGCCCGTCGCCGAACGCATAGGCATAGACGTAGAACGGCGAGTGGATGAAATGCGGGATATAGGCCCAGAAGGTCTGGTATCCGTCCATGAAATCAAAGGCATCGCCAAGGGATTCCGCCTGGATCGACATCCATAGCGCGTTGATGTCGTCGGGGGTGAGCTCGCCCTCCGCCCGCGCCGCGTGCAGTTTGCATTCGAAGTCGTAGAAGGCGATCTGGCGGACCACCGTGTTGATCATGTCCTCGACCTTGCCCGCCAGCAGGGTCTTGCGCTCGGCCGGGGTCTTGGCCCCGTCCAGCAGCGCACGGAAGGTCAGCATCTCGCCGAACACCGATGCCGTTTCGGCCAGCGTCAGCGGGGTTGACGCCAGCAGTTCACCCTGCGCCTGCGCCAGCCGCTGGTGCACGCCGTGGCCAAGCTCATGCGCCAGCGTCATCACATCGCGCGGTTTGCCGAGGTAGTTCAGCATCACATAGGGGTGGACGGTGGTGACGGTCGGATGCGCGAAGGCCCCCGGTGCTTTGCCCGGCTTCACGCCAGCGTCGATCCAGCCCTTGGTGAAGAACGGCTCTGCCAGTTCGGCCATGCGCGGATCGAACTTGCCGTAAGCGCCCGAGACGGTGGCGCGCGCCTCGTCCCAGTTCACCAGACGCGGCTGTTCGATCGGCAGGGGGGCGTTGCGGTCCCAGACCTGCAACCGGTCAAGGCCCATCCATTTCGCCTTGAGCCGGTAGTAGCGGTGCGACAGTTTCGGATAGGCGGCGACCACGGCATTCCGCAGCGCCTCGACCACTTCGGGTTCGACATGGTTCGACAGGTGCCGCCCGGTCTGCGGCGTTGGCATCTTGCGCCAGCGGTCCTCGACTTCCTTTTCCTTCGCCAAGGTATTGGTGATGCGGGCGAACAGCTTGATGTGCTTGTCGAACACCTCGGCCAAGGCATGCGCGCCCGCCTCGCGCCGCTCGCGCATCGGGTCGGTCAGCAGGTTCAGCGTGGCTTCCAGGTTCAGGGGTTCCTCTTCGCCCTTCACGGTGAAGGTCAGACCCGCCATCGTCTCGTCGAACAGCTTGTTCCAGGCCGAGGCACCGACGACCGAGGCGTCGTGCAGATAGGTTTCCAACTCG
>JANLQT010000054.1:0-10696 GCA_031368035.1 Rhodobacterales bacterium
GTGGCGCCGGGGCGCACCAAAGCGCCGACCTCGTCCAGGATTTCCGCCGCGATGCGGCCTGCCGCTCGCATGCCGGCAAAATCCGCATCCTCGTAAATGCGAATCCCGTCCCGCGTCACCCGGCCGCGCATGTCGTCCATCGAAGCCTCCATTCGCCCCTATTTAAGCAAACCCTTTGGCGGATGCCAGTGGTGGCTTTGAAACTGCATGAACCCGCCCTATACCCGCCAAAGGACAGGAGAATGCCATGGCCACCCCAGCGCCCAACCCGACCGCGGCGATGCTTGTCATCGGCGATGAAATCCTGTCCGGCCGGACGCGGGACAGCAACATGCACCATCTGGCCAAGGCGCTGACCGAGCATGGCATTGCCCTGTGCGAGGTGCGGGTGGTGGCGGATGACCATCCCGCCATCGTCACCGCGCTGCGTGCGCTGCGGGCGGGGCATGCGCATGTGTTCACCTCGGGCGGGATCGGACCCACGCATGACGACATCACGGCGGATGCGGTGGCCGAGGCTTGCGATACCGCGATCAGCCACCGGGCCGATGCGATGGCGCTGCTGGGCGCGCATTACGACGCACGCGGATTACCGTTCAACACCGCGCGCCAGCGCATGGCGCGGATTCCGGACGGGGCGGTGCTGATCGAGAACCCCCTGTCTGTTGCGCCGGGCTTTTCCTTCAAGGGCGTGCATGTGATGGCCGGGGTGCCGGCAATCTTCGAGGCGATGCTGGCGGGGCTGTTGCCGCGTCTGACCGGGGGCGCGCCGGTGGAAAGCCGCACGCTGCACCTGCTGCGCGGCGAGGGGGATGTGGCGGCGGCGTTTGCGGCGCTGGCGGCAGAGTATCCGGACCTTTCGATGGGGTCCTATCCGTTCAATACGGGCGGGCAGACCGGAACCAACCTGGTGGTCAGGGGCAGCGATCTGGTCCGCCTGGATGAGGCGTTTGCCCGGCTGGAACGGCTGTTCGGATGACCCCGCAAGCACTGATCGAAGCGATGGAGGCGACCTGGCCCGCAGCGCAGCGGACCGAACTTGGACCGATCGTGCTGCGCGACGGAAAGGGCGGCGGTAAGCGCGTCTCGGCGGCCAGCGTTTTGGCATGCTGGACACAGGACGATCTGGACAGGGCCGAGGCTGCCATGCGCAAGCGGGGGCAGGCACCGCTGTTCCAGCTTTTGCCCGATCAGACCGTGCTGGACGCGGCGCTTGCGGCGCGGGGCTATGCGCTGGTGGACCCGGTTCTGGGCTATACCGCCCCAATTGCCGACGTGACGGCGCCCGTGCCGCAGCTAGCGGCTTTTCCACATTGGCCGCCGCTGGAGATCGCATGCGAGATCTGGGCCGAAGCCGGAATCGGCCCGTCCCGCGTTGCGGTCATGGCGCGGGCAGCGGGGGACAAGGCGGTCATTCTGGCCCGGCACGACAACCGGCCAGCCGGTGCGCTGTTTGTCGCCGTGTCTGGTCTTCATGCAATGGTGCATGCGCTGGAGGTGCGGCCCGAAGCGCGGCGCAACGGTGTGGCGGCCCGCTTGCTGCAATCCGCCGCCGCTTGGGCGGACGGGGCAGGTGCCAAGCATTTGGCGCTTGTTGTCACCAAAGCCAACAGCCCGGCCCGTGCGCTTTACGCCAAGCTGGGCATGGCCGAGGTGGCGGGCTATCACTACCGCGAACTCAAGGGGTAGCGGATGGTGGTTCTGACCTTGCGACCCTGGCCCCTGCTGGCTTTGGCCTTGTTGGCGCTGGCGTCGCTGCCACTGGCCGCTTTGGCGGGGCCGCTGGTGTTGAACCTGCCGCAACCGGCCAGCCAGACGGTGCAGGCGGTCAGCGAAGTGGGCGATCTGCTGCTGCCCTCGGGCGCTTTTGCGGGCGGCGCCATTCCGGGCACGCGGCTTCCCGGTCGGGTCAGCCAGACCGCCTGGCGCATCGACCAGCCTTTGGCGACGGTAGACCTGATGGGCCGTCTGAAGGCCGATGTGTTGGCGGCGGGGTTCACGACGACCCTCGACTGCCAGACCGAAGTCTGCGGCGGGTTCGACTTTCGCTATGCGATCACGGCACTGCCCGAGCCAGACATGCATGTGGACCTTGGCGACTTTCGCTTTTTGGCGGCCCGGCGCGGGGATGAGGGCGTGACGCTGCTGGTCAGCCGGTCAAAACAGGCGGCCTATGTCCAGATCACGCTGGTCGGCCCGCAAGTGGCCGCGCCGGTGGCATTGGCGGATGCAAGTGCGGCGGCCGGGGTGGATGCGACCGGGGTTTCGACGGGGGACGGGGCGGGAACCGCCTCGGCGAATGGGACGGCGACGATTTCGGTGCCGCCGGCGCCCGCTTCAGGTCTGGAAATCGGATCGGCGCTGGAAGGGCAGGGCCATGCAGTGCTGGACGGGCTGATCTTCGGGTCTGGCAAAGGGCAGTTGCAGGCGAGGGACTATCCGGTGCTGGCCGCTCTGGCGGCCTGGCTTATCGCCAATCCCGAGGCAAAGGTGGTGCTGGTGGGACATACCGATGCCACCGGCGGCGCGGCGGGCAATCTGGCATTGTCCAGGGCGCGTGCACAATCGGTGCGGCAAGCGCTGGTGGCTCTGGGCGTGCCGGGGGGCCAGATCACGGCGGATGGTGTGGGTTATCTCGCGCCGCGCGCATCAAGTCTGACCGATGCGGGGCGGGTGCAAAACCGAAGGGTCGAGGTGGTTCTCACCTCGACCCAGCTGCCTGCTAGCACCATGAAACCCTGACACTCACCAATTGTCCGGCCCCTTGTCGAGGAACCGCCGGGCCAGAAAGTCGATGAAGGCGCGGACCTTGGGCTGGGTAAACCGGCCCGGGGGATACACCGCATAGATGCCTTGAACCTCGACTGGCAGGCCGGGGATAGCTTCTTCCACCTGGCCGCTGCGCATGCAGTCGGCGAACAGGAAGGACGGAAGATAGGCGATACCAAGCCCCGAAATGGCAGCGTTCAGCAGGGACTGGCCGTCGTTCACGGTCAGCCAGCCTGCGGTGCGGACCTGACGCTTTTCGCCCGAGGGCGCCGTCACTTTCCACACGTTGCCGTTGGCCTGGTTCGAATAATGCAGAAGCTTGTGATCGTTCAGATCGTCGATCTTCATCGGTCGGCCGAACTTCTGGAAATACGCTGGTGAGCCGATCATCTTCTTGGTCGTCTCGGCCAGCTTGCGGGCGCGGAGGGAGCTGTCTTCCAGTTCCCCGACCCGGATCGCCATGTCGAAGCCTTCGGAAATCAGCTCCACATAGCGGTTGTTCAGCACCATGTTCACGGTGATGTCGGGATATTCCAGCAGGAAGTCTCCCAGGATCGGCGACAGCAGGTTCACCCCGAAATCAGTGGCAACGCTGATCCGCAGCAGACCCGAAGGCGCCGATTGCATGGATGTGACCAAGGCATCCGCTTCGCCCGCATCGTTCAAGACGCGGCGGGCGCGGTCGTAATAAGCGAGGCCGATTTCAGTCGGCGACACGCGGCGAGTGGTGCGGTTCAAAAGCCGCGCCCCGAGGCGCGCCTCCAGAGCCGAGACATGCTTCGAAACGGCAGATTTCGAGATGCCCATCTTCTTCGCAGCGTCCGTGAAACCCCCTTGGTCCACGACAGTGGCGAAGGCTTCCATTTCCGTCAGACGATCCATTGTTTTCCCCAAGCGAGCAGTGCGGGTTGATGGATCACTATTGATGTTCAAATCGGGCAGGAACGCGGCGAGGCGGCGTCGCAGGCGGGGTATCATCATGCGCCGATGAAGGCAGGACGCGACAAAGGCCTTCCCGCAGGCGGGACAATTTATCTTGTATTTTCAACAATTTGTAGGCGATACCCGCCAAAAGGTTACGCCGCTATCCTGCCCCGATGCTTACCAAACCCTTCACGTCTGACGGGGTCCCGGGGTCAGGCCGTCTCCAGGCAATGGCGGCGGAAGGCGCGTTTCAGCATGTCAAGCTCGGCACGCAGCAGGTCGATCTCGGCCCGGATGTCGTCTTCCATCGCAACGCCGGTGACGATGGTGAAATGCGCCAGCGTTTCGGCCTGCGCGGCATCTCGGATCACGAAAGTCTGCACTCCGTCGCTGAGTACATTGGCCGGGATCGGCACCTTGACCAGCCAGTCGCCGGGCTTGCCGGACAGGGGCTGAATCTGCACGCCGGGAAGGGTTTGTTCCAGCAGGGTCACGGTCAGGGCGGGCGGGGTGGCGGGGCCGGACAGTATCCCCTCCCACACGCCGGCGCGGATGCGGGTCTTGGTCAGGGTGGCGCTGGTCATCATGCTCTCACAGTTCCGACAGGTATCAAAGTTCAGATCTGGGGCGACGGGCGAAGGTCAAGTCGTGCAGGATGATCTGGTTCATTTCCGGCCCCTCGAAGATCAGATCGACCAACAGCCGTTCCACGCGCTTTTCGTTGATCTTGGAATAGGCGAGGTCAAACTCCACCATCACCTCTTCCTGGTTCAAAGGCAGCTCGCGCACAATCTGTTCGACGTTGGGGCCGTGCTTGATGTTCAGCCGGGCGAAGATTTCGAGCGGCTTTTCCACCTCGACCACGACATCCAGGCGGATCAGATGGCGCGCGCGCAGTCCGGTGGCAGCCTCTTCCGGCAGGTCGATCATCAGCGACAGGAACGAGCCGTCAAAGCGGAACACATCCATGCGGAAGCCGAACGGGGCGATGTCGGTGGCGCGGGTGTTGCGGGTCTGGCGATAGGTCAGTTCAGTGCGGCGGCAATCGTGGAAGATCGTGGTGCCGGGGGTCACTTCGGTCTTGGGGCCGACCGAGCTTTGGCCGGGCGTGGCAATCGGCCCGCGCCAAACCTCGGGGCGCCAGGCCCAGTCGGTGCCCATGACGCGGCGGATCGGGTTGGGGCCGATGACCGGCAGGGCCAGGCGGTGGTCGCCTTCATGGATCACCTGATCCAAAAGCCGCCGCAGGCTGCGGGCGCGCGAGCGGATGCGGCGCAGGGCGCCAAGGTCGGCGGTCTGCGCCTGTTCGGCCAGCCGCGACCAGCGCCGCAGGCTGGCTTTCTGCGCCAGGCCGTCCAGCCAATCCGATAAGGCCATCGCGTTCATGTCCCCGAGCGGGAGGTGATTCCGGTTCAGATTGTCTCCCCAAGGGAAACGATTCGTTGATTAGGCCAAAAAGGTAAAGGTGTCATCGCTCGGGAGCGGATCGGTGCAGAGACCAAGTGGTCAATATCGAACAAGATGGTCCCGTGTGCCTTGGACGCCAGCAGTCACGAAGGTCAGCTGTGCGGACGGAGCGGCCGTTCACTTCGGTTGCTCAGCTTCTGGTAGCTGTCGCAGTAATTCTGCCGCAGAGGGCGGGAACCGGTAGTTCGGCGGTACACCGGAGTCCATTCTTCTACGCCGAAAGCAGACACTTTTTGGCGGGGCCGGGCCTGCGGGTGGTCTTCTCTGACCTTCTGTCAACGACTTATTCAGTTTGCCGGACCCCAAGACAGGGCGCGCGCGAAAGGCAGGCCGGATGAAATCAAGTTGACCCGGGGAACGGCCCGAGAAATTCAACGCCATACTCCTTGCACGCCGCCCCGATCCGACTGCCATCCACTGATGTCTGAGGCGATGATCCATCGGCGTTAGATGGATCAGTTATGGCCAGATAGAAGGCCCCATGCTGCGCAGTCGTCAGGATCAGATACCGGGCACTCTCGGATTCGACGCGAAATCCGTGAACAGAACCGGCCGGGATATGGGAAAAACTACCCTTCGGTGCACGGACCGGCTCTCCGCCGTCAAGGGAAATACTGATCTCTCCTTCAAGAACATAGAACGACTCGTCGTCCCCATCGTGTTTGTGCAGCGGAACTGTATCACCTTTCCTGCCAACTTCATCGACGAGGCAGAATTTCCCGCCAGTTGACTCTCCTGTTGCAAGAAAATCCGTGTGGGTCTTGCCCATCCACCGCCGCTTGGCCTTGCCAGGAGGTAGGACATAGGCCGAAACGTCGGGTCTGGATGTGCCTTGCTTTGACTTCGTCATATTCATCGACTGGCTCCCTATTGCGGCAGTTTCACGTTTAACGATTTGATGCCCGATCAAGGTCTCAGGTTCGCTCTCGAATTGAGCTTTCGAAAAAAGCCATCGCCATGTCGACGGCCAGTCGATCGACTGTTTCAGGATCAAGTCCACGCCGGCGCATTGCCGAATAGCTGGTCTGATCGAAAAGTGCCGTAATGGCAGTCAGGCGATCCGCGGCGATCGTGCCAGCCGGCAGTGACGCCTCAACATAAAGGGCCACCATCCCCGACAAATAGGCTTCCCACTCCAATACTGCCGCGAGCTGTCGTTCTCGAGCATCCGTTTCCAGACTTGCGCCCGCGCGCTCATAAAAGCCAAACAAGGTTCTAGCGACACGCTCTAGCTTGCCGCGAGGTGTCTCGACACTATCAAGGACAACGCCGATGTCGTCGGGCGACGGAGGTTGGTAGAGCTGGACCATGAGTTCGCCGCATGCCGGCACGAGCGCATCGAGCGTAGGAAAATGCGAGTACACCGTTGCGACCGACACATTGGCCTCCTTTGCGATGTCCTTCCAGCTTGTCCCAAAGATCCCGTTGACCGTGTGCAGTCGCAACGTGGCGTCTAGAATCCGGCGCCGTGTGCCGGCAGCGGCATCGTTGCGGGCACCGTCCATCCTGTAGCGTCGAGGCGACATCTTGCTCTCAATTTAATTGATTGTACTATGTATTTAATTAATTTACCTGTCAATACGGTTTCGTTTCAACCAAGGGGGTCGGAAGTATGCACGTCTCAGGCGATCCAGATCGTCGCCCCCCTTGAAAATGCCCTTCGCAGGGCGCTCGAAAAAAACGCAGAAACAAGCGGCGGGGGCGAGTGACCTGTTGCGGTCTCTGGCCGTGCCCCACAGTGCCTGAACACAGGCAAAGTGAAAACTATGGCTTGCCGCAAGAGCCGATGCCGGAAGCTCTCGACCAAATGCTTCGCTCCTCTGAAGTGTCCGCATTGCGGCGGCCCTCAACTGGCAGCGACTGACCGGTATGGGCCGAGGACGTTGCTGCACAATCACGGCGATCGAGCGCACCATGCTTCTCGGCGACCGGCCCCTTTGGGCTCGAAGCGGCCATTGGCTATGGGTATTGGGCATCTTGTGCAAGGTGGCGAACACTAGCCGGCCGGACGGGCGGGCGGCGCTGCGGTGGCGCCTTCGGCCGGGATCGGCGCTGCGGGCGCGGGCGGGGCGGCGGGGTTGGCGGTCTGCAGCGCCGCCAGCGCTGCATGCACCGCGCGCAGGCTGGCGGCTTCATCCAGCGCCACGCCGCCGGTGCCGGTCGCGGAAATCGTGACCAGCCGCCCGCTCGCGGCAGTCACCGCCCGCCAGTAGCGGCCCAGATAGGTGTCCTGCAGATGCATCAGCAGCGCGCCCGGCGCAGCGCGCGTCTCGATCAGCGCCACATCCTTGGCCTTGCCCGAGCGGGACAGCAGCGCCAGCCCCTCGGCGCTGGCGAAGAAGGCGGCCAGCGCGGTCTCCCCGGCGACCATGACCCCGCCCGATCCGGCGGGACCGACCGACACCGAGATCAGCGCAGGCGCCACCAGCCCGCTGGAGAGGCAACGGCCGATCAACACCACGGCGGTGTCCCTGGACTGTTCCACCTGATCGGCGCTGACGCAGTAACCGCTGGGCGCTGCCACCGTGACTGCGCCGCCCAATACGGCCACCTGAGTAGAGCCGCCCAGCGTGTCGCAGCCGGCGAGGCCCAAGGCTGCAACCAGTCCAAGGGCAATACGAAGGGGAACGATCGGCCTGATGGTCATGAAAACCTGCGGGGGGGGCGCCCCTGCACTACATAAGCGTTTCCCCGCCAGCAAGGGCGATGAGAAGCCGTCGGCGGTGATTGCAACCCGGCCCCGGCATGGATAGCACTTCTGCCCATGTTCGTATCCTCATCCACCCGCCTTTTCCCGCCCGCCTATGCGCCGCTGGCCGCATTCAGCGCCCCCGCCCGCGCCAAGGCCGAGCTTTGGCGTGTCGGCGCGGCGCTGGGCCTGATGATCCTGGCCTTCGTCATCCTGACCCAGGTGGCGCAGTCGCTGCTTTTCGCAGCGTCGAACGCGCTGTTCGGGCCGATGTGGACCGAGGCCATCAGCTATCTGATCATGGCCACCCGCTCTCCTGTCTCGGTGATCGCGGTGCTGGCGGGATTCTTTCCTCTGGCCATTGGTCTGGCTTTGGCGATGCGCGCGCTGCATGACCGGTCCTGGACCACGCTGTTCGGCCCGGCGCTGCTGACCCGGCACAGCTTTTTGTGGGTTGTCGGCGGGCTTTTGGTGTTGCAGGTGGTTTTCCTGCCGATCCAGGTCGCCGCGCCCGAGGTGGGTCGTCATCTGACCTTTGGCCAGCAATTGCCTTGGCTGGTGCCCGCCCTGCTTGGGATCGTGATGCAATCGAGCACGGAAGAGGCCCTGTTTCGCGGCTATCTTTTGCAGCAACTTGCCGTGCGAAACCCCTCGCCGCTGATCTGGATGGTGCTGCCTGCGCTGATGTTCGCGGCCTTGCATCTGGACCCCGGCGCAGGGGCGGCCGACATGCTGTGGTCGGGCGGGGCGGCGTTTCTGTTCTCGCTGGTGGCGGCCGATCTGACCGCGCGGACGGGCTCACTGGGGCCGGCGATCGGGCTGCATGCGGCGTCGAACATCGGCGGCATCCTGATGGTCGGGCTTTATGGCAGGATGGACGGGCTGGCGGCGTGGAATTTGGTGCTGGACCCGATGCAGCCCTGGGCGGCGCTGCCCTATATGGGGGTGGATCTGGTGGGGCTGCTGGTCAGCTGGCTTCTGGCGCGGCTGATCCTGCGGGTTTGACGCGGGGTGCGGGCCTGCCGCCGATTGCAATTGCAAGGGCCTGCGACTATCTGGAAGGCTCTGGAAGCGCCCCGACGCACACCCAAACGAGACCCATAACCCGCGAGGCTGGCCCGGCATGAACTGGATCACCAACTACGTCCGCCCGAAGATCAACTCGCTGTTCTCGCGGCGGGAAGTGCCTGACAACCTGTGGACCAAGTGCCCCGAATGCGGGACCATGCTGTTTCACCGCGAAATGGCCGACAACCTGAACGTCTGCACGAATTGCCAGCATCACATGGCGATTTCCCCGCGTGAGAGATTCCACGGCCTGTTCGATGGCGGCGTGTTCACCGAGGTGAAAGTGCCGGATGTGGTCATCGACCCCCTGCATTTCCGCGACCAGAAGAAATACCCCGACCGGCTGAAGGCCGCGCAAAAAGCCACAGGCGAGCGCGAGGCGATGCTGGTGGGCGAGGGCGATATCCAGCGCACGCCGGTCGTGGCCGTGGCGCAGGATTTCAGCTTCATGGCCGGGTCGATGGGCATGTATGTGGGCAATGCGATCATCGCCGCCGCGCAGACAGCGGTGAAACACCGCCGGCCGCTGGTGCTGTTCTCGTCTGCCGGGGGCGCACGGATGCAGGAGGGGATCCTGTCCTTGATGCAGATGCCGCGGACGACCGTGGCGGTGCAGATGCTGAAAGAGGCGGGGCCGCCCTATATCGTCGTGCTGACCCATCCGACCACCGGCGGCGTGACGGCCAGCTATGCCATGCTGGGCGATGTGCAGATTGCCGAACCCAACGCGCTGATCTGCTTTGCCGGCCCGCGCGTGATCGAGCAGACCATCCGCGAGAAATTGCCCGAGGGCTTCCAGCGCGCCGAATATCTTCTGGACCACGGCATGCTGGACCGCGTTGTGCATCGCAAGCAGCTCAAGGACGAGCTGGTGACGCTGATCCGCCTGCTGACCAGCCAGCCGCCCGCCGTGAAGGGCGACCTGCCCGCGCCGGTGGCAATTCCCGCCTCCTGATATGGCAGTCATGGGAACGACAGGGTCGGACCAGCTTCTGATCCGGATGATGACCCTGCATCCCAAGGTCATCGACCTGACCTTGGGCCGGGTAGAGCGGCTTCTGGCGGCTTTGGACCACCCCGAACGGCGGCTGCCGCCGGTGATCCATATCGCCGGGACCAATGGCAAAGGGTCCACTCAGGCGATGATCCGGGCGGGACTGGAGGCGTCGGGGCAAAGGGTGCATGCCTATACCTCGCCGCATCTGGCGCGGTTTCATGAACGTATCCGGCTGGCGGGGGAATTGATTTCCGAGGAGTTGCTGTCGGCGCTGCTGGATGAATGCATCCGCTCGAACGGGCCGGACGAGATCACGTTCTTCGAGGCGACGACCTGTGCGGCGTTTCTGGCTTTTGCCCGGACCCCGGCGGACTGGACCTTGCTGGAGGTGGGGCTTGGCGGGCGGCTGGATGCGACCAATGTGGTGGACCGGCCGGCGCTGTGCATCATCACGCCGGTCAGCCTGGACCATCAGCAATATCTGGGCGACACGGTGGCGCTGATCGCGGGCGAGAAGGCCGGGATCATCAAGCCGGGCGTGCCGGTGGTGGTGGGGCCGCAGACAGCGGAGGGGTTCGCCGTGATCGAGGCAAGGGCCGAGGCTTTGGGCGCGCCGATGCTGGCCTTCGGCCGTCAGTGGGATGCGTATGAAAGCCGGGGGCGGATGGTGTTTCAGGATGAAACCGGCCTGTTGGACCTGGCCCTGCCGAACCTGCTGGGCCCGCATCAGATCCAGAACGCCGGTGCGGCGCTGGCGGCCTTGCGGCACCTGCGTCAAGGCG
>JANLQT010000553.1:0-2807 GCA_031368035.1 Rhodobacterales bacterium
CGGATGCAGGCCGGCGCGCGCGCTGATCTGGAAAAGCTGTTCCGCAAGGAACTGGCCGCCGCCGGGGTCGCCGTGGGCGAGGTGACCGTGTGGTCCACCCCGCGCCGGCTCGCGCTGATCGCCCGCGGGCTGCCCGCTGCGACCGCCGCCGTCAGCGAAGACCTCAAAGGGCCACGCGTCGGTGCGCCGCCGCAAGCGCTTGAGGGCTTCCTGCGCAAGACCGGCCTCAGCGAAGACCAGTTGGTCGAACGCGATGGCGTGCTTTACGCGGTTCGTGAAATCCCGCCATGCTCGGTTGATGTGCTGCTTGGAGATGCGATTTCCAATATCGTTTTCCAATTTCCTTGGCCCAAGTCGATGCGCTGGGGTGCGCCTTCTTTGTCGAGCGAAAGCCTGCGCTGGGTTCGTCCCTTGTCTGGAATAATTGCTCTGCTTGATGGAAAGGTCATCGAAGTTGAAATTGATGGCGTGAAAGCTGATCGGCGAACCCTCGGCCACCGCTTCCATTCCTCCGGTCCGCTCACGATCGACGGCGCCGACGACTACGCCGCCAGGCTGCGCGCCGCGCACGTGATCGTCGATCACGAGGAACGCCAGGACTTCATCCGTGAACACGCCGTGGCCGCCGCGCACGCTGCCGGGCTGGTGATGGTCGCCGACGAGGGGCTGGTGATCGAGAACGCCGGGCTGACCGAATGGCCGGTGCCGCTGCTCGGGCGCTTTGACGAAGCGTTCCTCGATGTGCCGCCCGAAGTGCTCCAGCTCACCGCGCGGCCCAACCAGAAGTACTTCATCTGCCGCACCCCCGCGAAGGCGGGGGCCTCAGGCGATGAAGAGCAGACGCCTGAGATCCCCGCCTTCGCGGGGAATCGGCTCGCCAACGCCTTCATCTGCACCGCCAACATCGTCGCCACCGACGGCGGCGCGGCCATCGTCGATGGCAACCGCAAGGTCCTCGCCGCGCGTCTGGCGGACGCGCGGTTCTTCTGGGAACAGGACCGCAAGAAGACGCTTGAAGCGCACGCCGAGGGGTTGGCGCGGATTACCTTCCATGAGAAGCTGGGCACGGTCGCCGACAAGGTCGAGCGGGTTGCGAAATTGGCTCGGTGGCTGGTCGAAGAGGGTATCGTCGGTTCCCGCTCCCTAGCAGAGTCCTCCCGCTCCCCCGCGCAGGCGGGGGCCTCAAGCCTCGACACGCAATCTCCTGAGGTCCCCGCCTTCGCGGGGACTCGCGCAGACCTCGCCGACCAGGCCGAACTCGCCGCGCGGCTGTGCAAGGCCGACCTCGTCACCGAAATGGTCGGCGAATTCCCCGAACTGCAAGGTGTGATCGGCGGCTACTACGCCCGCGCCGAAGGCCTGCCCGATGCTGTCGCCGACGCAATTCGCGATCATTACAAGCCGGTCGGGCAGGGCGACGATGTCCCCACCGCGCCGGTGACGGTGGCGGTGAGTCTGGCGGATAAGCTGGATACGCTATACTGCTTCTTCCGTATCTTCGAGCAACCGACTGGTTCCCGGGACCCGTTTGCTTTGAGAAGGTCCGCGCTTGCCGTTCTGAGTCTTTTAAATCGCAATGACCTGCGCGTTGCACTGGGCGATCTGTTTGAGTTTCAAAAATCGATTACCGACTTAGGTGAGTTCGACAAAGCAAGCGTTTATGTCACCTCAGACGCGGCAACCGACCTAGATTATTTCTTCGCCGACCGTCTCAAGGTCCAGCAACGCGAAGCTGGGGTTCGCCACGACCTGATCGACGCGGTGTTTGCGCTTGGCGGAGAGGACGACCTCGTTCGCCTGCTCGCCCGGGTCCATGCGCTCCAGGCGTTCATCGGCACCGAGGACGGCACCAACCTGCTCGCCGGGTACAAGCGTGCAGCCAATATCCTCAAGAAGGAAGGCTTCTCTTCCCCCCTCCCCGATGGGGAGGGGCCGGGGGTGGGGGTTCCCACGCCAGCGTCGAACCCCCATACCAAACCATCCCCAACGGGGAAGGGCTTTAAAGAAACGCTTTCCTACACCCACGAAGCTGCGGAAAAGGCGCTGATGGATGCGCTTTCCACCGCCGGGCCGCAGGCCGCCGCTGCTGTTGTGGCCGAGGACTTCGCCGGGGCGATGGCTGCGCTGGCTACCCTGCGCGCACCGATCGATGGGTTTTTCGACGGCGTGACGGTCAACGATCCCGATCCTGCGAAGCGCGAAGCCCGGCTCGGCTTGCTGGCGCGGTTCCGTGACGCGGTTCACGGAGTCGCCGATTTCTCGAAGATCGAGGGGTAACAGGTCCCCGGTCCGGAGTGTCATCCGTTCAAGAATATGTTTGTTTTCAACTGATTGAATCGCATAAACAGGGTGACACCGTGTCACTTGTGTCACCCTAGCCGACGGGAAACTGCGCAAAATGAGTGCCAACGTCTACACTTTCGGCGGCGGTTTCACCCATGACGATCCGCGCACCCGCGACAAGACGATTGTCGGCGGCAAGGGCGCAAACCTTGCGGAAATGGCCGGGATTGGCCTGCCGGTGCCGCCGGGATTCACGATCACCACCGAAGAATGCGTCCGCTATCTGGCTGAGGGTTCGGATTTCTCCGCGAGCCTGAAAGAAGAAGTTGCCAGGGCGCTCGGCCATATCGAGCAAACCGTCGGCAAGAAATTCGGCGATCCGGCCGATCCGCTGCTGGTCTCGGTCCGTTCAGGCGCGCGGGTCTCGATGCCCGGGATGATGGACACGGTGCTCAACCTCGGGCTCAACGACGCCACCGTGATAGGCCTCGCCGCCACCTCGGGCGACGCGCGGTTCGCCTGGG
>JANLQT010000571.1:0-7145 GCA_031368035.1 Rhodobacterales bacterium
CGGCAGGTTCAACCGCCGCGCCAGTTGCCCGATCACCATGCTTCCGATCGCCGGCTCGGGCGTCCCAAACGTCGGCGACCCCGACCGCAAACTCATCGAACTCAGGAAGTTCCCGAAGATCACCGGCGCCCCCTTCCGCTCAAGCTGCGTCAGCGCGCACCCCGCCATCGTCTCGGCCAGACTTTGCACGATCCCGCCGGCATTGGTCACCGGCCCCATCGCCCCGCCAAGGATGAACGGCACCACCACCGCCGCCTGCCCCGCCCGCGCATAGGCCCGCAGGCTCTTGGTCATGGTCCCGTCCCAGACCAATGGAGAATTGACGTTCACATTGCCCAGAATGACGCAATTCTGGTCCACAAACGCCTCGCCGAACAGGATCCGGCACATCTCGATATTGTCCTCGGACCGGCTCTCCGCCGTCACCGACCCCATGAACCCCCGGTCCGACAGCGTCATATGCGCCAGCACCATATCCAGATGCCGCTTGTTCACCGGCACATCGGTCGGCTCGCAGATCGTCCCGCCCGAGTGGTGGAAATTCGGACTGCTCTGCGCCAGTTTGATGAAGTTGTGGAAATCCTCCAGCGTCCCGAACCGACGCCCCCGGTCAAGGTCCATCACGAAGGGCGAGCCATAGGCGGGTGAGAACACCACGCCTTTCCCGCCGATCTGCACCGAATTGGCCGGATTGCGCGCGTGCTGCGTGAACACCGGCGGCGCCGATTTCAAAACCTCGCGCAGCAGCCCCGGCGGAAACTTCACCAGCAGCCCGTCCACCTCGGCCCCTGCCCCGCGCCACAGGTCCAGCGCCACCGGATCGTCCCGAAACTCGATGCCGGTCTCCGCCAGAACCCGGTCCGCCGCCGCTTCGATCCGGATCAGGTTTTCCTCGCTCAGAATGTCATAAGTGGGAATGTTGCGAACAATATAGGGCCGCCCCATGCCGCCGCCCTTCTTGGCCCGCTCCGCTTGCCGCGCCAGACGCCCCGACCGTTTTGCATCGCTCATGGCACACTCCCTTTTGCCCAAGGGAACGGCCAAGCCCGCGCAAACACCGTCCCGGAACCGACCCCGGAAGGTCGCTTCTTCCCCATTCACAGAAGCTACAAATATTCCCAGAGGGGGTCTGGGGGGTGTGAAACCCCCCAGCTTGGCCTCAGGTGATGACGTTCGGCTCTGTGCGCCCGGTGAACTCCGCGATCCGCGCCAGCGCGTGGGCCGCCCGGATCACCGGGGCCAGCGCCTCCTGAGCATCCCGCAGCAGCCCCTCCGGCCCCGCCACATAGCGCTCCAGATAGACCCGCAAGGTTGCGCCTTCGGTGCCGGTCCCCGACAGCCGCAGCACGATGCGAGAACCGTCCTCGAACATCACCCGCACGCCCTGGCTGGTCGAAACCGACCCGTCCACCGGATCGGTATAGGCGAAATCATCCGCCGCCATGACCGTCATCCCCTGGGTCACCCGCCCCGTCAGACCGGCCAAAGACCCCCGCATCGCCGTCATCATCGCATCGGCCTTGTCCGTCGCAATCGCCTCGAAGTCGTGCCGGGAATAGTAATTCCGCCCATACCTCGCCCAATGGTCCTGCACGATCGCCGCCACCGACTGCTTGCGCACCGCGAGGATGTTCAGCCACAGCAAGATCGCCCAAAGCCCGTCCTTCTCCCGCACATGGTCCGACCCGGTGCCGAAACTTTCCTCGCCGCAGATCGTGGCCTTCCCCGCGTCCAGCAAATTGCCAAAGAACTTCCACCCGGTCGGGGTCTCATACTTCCCGATGCCCAGCGCGTCCGCCACCCTGTCCGCCGCCGCCGAGGTCGGCATCGACCGCGCCACCCCCTTCAGCCCGCTCTTGTAGCCCTTGGCCAGATGCGCATTCGCCGCCAGCACCGCCAGGCTGTCGGACGGAGACACATAAATCCCCCGCCCCACCACCATGTTCCTGTCGCCGTCGCCATCCGAGGCCGCCCCGAAATCCGGCGCGGCATCGGAAAACATCTCGTCCATCAAAGCCTTGGCCCAGGTCGGGTTGGGGTCTGGGTGCATCCCGCCGAAATCCGGCAGCGGCACGGCGTTGACCACCGTCCCCGCTTCGGCCCCCAGCATCCCCTCCAGAATCGCCTTGGCATAAGGCCCGGTCACCGCGCACATGCTGTCCATCCGCATCCGGAAGCCGCCCGCGAACATCGCGCGGATCGCAGCAAAGTCGAACAGCGTCTCCATCAGCGCCGCGTAGTCCGTCACCGGACCCACCACATCGACGATCATCCCGCCGAGCGAACTGGGCCCGACCGCCCCCAGATCCACGTCCTGCGCCTCCATCACCTTGTATTCGGTGATCGTGGTCGTGCGCTGGAACATCGCCTCGGTCACGCCCTCGGGCGCAGGCCCGCCATTGGGCATGTTGAACTTCACCCCGAAATCCTCATGCGGGCCGCCCGGATTGTGCGAGGCAGACATGATGATCCCGCCATCGGTCTTGTTCAGCCGGATCAGATGCGACGCCGCCGGAGTGCTCAAAATCGCCCCCTGCCCCACGATCACCCTTGCCGCGCCATTCGCCGCCGCCATCCGCAGGATCACCTGGGCCGCCCGGTCGTTGAAATACCTACCATCGCCGCCAAGCACGAAGGTTTTCCCTTTCGCCCCCACCACATCGAAAATCGCCTGAACGAAATTCTCCAGATAATGCGGCCCCATGAACACCGGGGTCTTCTTGCGCAATCCGCTCGTCCCCGGCTTCTGCCCGGCAATCGGCTTCGTCGCCACCGTGATGATACTCATGTCTTCGCTCCTCCCAGATCAGGGGTAAATACCAGCACCGCCCCCGCAGGCACGGTCATGCCCTGCACCGCGATGGCCTCGGGCGCCTCGGGGCGGCTCGTATCCAGGATCAGCCGCCAATTCGGCGCGGTGTCCGGCAGGGTCAGCACCGTCTCGCCGCCTGCATTGAACACCGCGAAAATCGGCGCCGCCCCGGCGCCGTTCCCGGTTTCGGCCGAATAGCGCAGTTCCACGCACAGACACCGAAACGCCGGATCATGCCATTCCGCCGGCGAGGGCGCTCGGCCATCGGCGCGGCGCCAGATCACGTCCGGCAAATGGTCGGCATGGCGCTCGCGCCCATGCAGGAAGTGGTGCTGGCGCAGCACCGGATAGGCCCGCCGCAGCGCCGTCAGCCGCGCCACAAACGCCACCAGCCCCAGATCCGTCTTGGCCCAGTCGATCCAGGTCGTGTCATTGTCCTGCGCATAGGCGTTGTTGTTGCCGTCCTGGCTGTGGCCAAGTTCGTCCCCCGCCAGCAGCATCGGCGTGCCCTGTGCCAGCATCAGCGTCGCCAGCAGGTTGCGCTTGCGCAAGGCCCGCGCCGCGCGGGTCGCGGCATCCGCCTTCAGCCCCTCAACCCCCAGATTGTCCGAGTGGTTTTCCGAATGGCCGTCGCGGTTGTCCTCGCCATTGGCGAAATTGCGCTTGACGGTAAAGCTGACGAGGTCCTGCAAGGTGAACCCGTCATGCGCGGTGACAAAGTTGACCGAGGCTGAAGCCGGCCGCCCCGCCCGGTCGAAATTCACCGCCGAGCCCAGCAGCCGTTCCGCCAGATCGGGCGTCAGCCCGGCATCACCGCGCCAGAACCGCCGCACCCCGTCACGGAACTTGTCGTTCCATTCGGCGAACGGATGCGGAAACCGCCCCAGCTGATAGCCGCCCGGCCCGATGTCCCAGGGCTCGGCGATCAGCTTGACCCCGGCCAGACCTGGGTCCTGCCGCAGCGCGTCCAGAAACCCCGCGCCCGGATCAAACCCCCCCGCCTCGCGCCCCAGCACCGGCGCCAGATCAAACCGGAACCCGTCCACATGCATGTCCTGCACCCAGAACCGCAAGCTGTCCATCACCAGCCGCAACACCATCGGATGTGTCAGGTTCAGCGTGTTCCCGGTCCCGGCATCGTTCATGTAATGCCGCCCGCCGCCCGCAAGCCGGTAATAACTCGCGTTGTCCAGCCCCCGCAGGCTCAGCGTCGGCCCAAACTCGTCGCCCTCGCCGGTGTGGTTGTAGACCACGTCCAGAATGACCTCGATCCCGGCGGAGTGCAGGCGCTGCACCATCTCACGGAATTCGGTGATGGCTTGCGCGCGGGCATAGCGCGGCTCCACCGCGAAAAACCCGGACGTGTTATAGCCCCAGTAATTGCTCAGGCCCCGCTGGATCAGAAACCGGTCGTCAAAGAAGCTTTGCACCGGCAGCAATTCCACCGCCGTCACGCCCAGCTTCACCAGATGGTCGATTACCGCCGGCGCGCCAAGCCCCAGATAGGTGCCGCGATACTGCGGCTCCACCCCCGGGTGCCGCGCCGTCATGCCCTTGACATGCGCCTCGTAAATCACCGTCTCGGACCAGGGCCGCAGCGGCGGCGCGTCCTTGCCCCAGATGAACCCGGAACTTGCCACCACCGACTTCGGCACCGCAAAGGCACTGTCCCTTGTATCGTAACTCAAGTCCCCGCGCACCGAGCCGATCCGGTAACCCATCAGCGCATCCGACCAGCGCAGCCGCCCGTCATAGGCCCGCGCATAAGGGTCCATCAGCAGCTTGTGCGGGTTGAAGCGGTGCCCCGCCTCTGGCTCATACGGGCCATGCACGCGAAAGCCGTAAAGCTGGCCGGGCTTCATGCCGTCCACATACATCGACCAGATATCGCCGTCGCGTTCAGGAAACATCATCCGCGCCAGTTCCTTGCGGCCATCGGCGCTGAACAGGCACAATTCCACCAGATGCGCATTGGCGGAAAACACCGCGAAATTCACCCCGTCGCCGTCGAAGGTCGGCCCGAGCGGCCAGCTTCGCCCCGGGCGGCAGGTCAGCCCCGGCAGGCTTCCCGGCAGGTTGGACCGTGTCAAAGTCACCGCCCAATTCCGGCATAAAGCGCGGCATATTCCGCCGCCGAGGCGCCCCAGCTGACATCTTGCTTCATCGCGTTCTTCTGCACCTTTGCCCAGGTCTTGCGGTCGGCATACAGCGCCAGAAGCTGCCGCAGCGCCACCGCCAGGGCCACCGCGTCGGTCGGATGGAAGCTGATGCCCGTCGCAACCCCCGCCGCAATCGCCGCCGGATTGGCGTGGATCACCGTATCCGCCAGCCCCCCCACCGCCGCCACCAGCGGCAGACAGCCATAGCGCAAGCCATACATCTGCGTCAGCCCGCAAGGTTCAAACCGGCTGGGCACCAGCACCGCATCGCCGCCCGCAAACATCCGGTGGCTCAACGCCTCGTCATAGCCGATCCGCAAACCGACCCGCCCCGGATAGCGGATCGCCAGATCGCGCATCGCGGCCTCCAGCACCGGGTCACCCGATCCCAGCACCACCAGCCCGCCCCCCGCCTCGATGAAATCGGGCAAGGTCGCGGGCAAAAGGTCAATGCCCTTCTGATCGGTCAACCGGCTTACAACGATGGCCAGCGGCCCCGGCACGTCCAGCGCAAACTCCGCACACAAGGCCGCCCGCGCCTGCGCTTTGCCAGTCATGTCCTTGGCCGAGAACGGAACCCCCTCCGCCTCCGGCGACCAGACCGCGGTATCGACCCCGTTCAGAATCCCCGAAACCACCCCCGCCCGCGCCGAGATCACCCCCTGCATCCCCATGCCGTATTCGGGCCGCAGCAATTCCGACGCATAGGTGGGCGACACCGTCGTCACCCGGTCGGCGGTGACAATTCCCGCCTTCAGGCTGGACAGCCCGCCGAAATACTCCAGCGCGCCGGGGTGGAACTGATCGGCGGGCAGGCGCAGATCATGAATTTGCGACGACGGCGCCCAACCCTGAAACGCGATGTTGTGAATGGTGATGACACTGCCAACCCCGCCATCGCCGCCATATTCCAGATAGGCCGGCGCGAACCCCGCCTGCCAGTCATGCGCGTGCAAGACGTCCGGCTTCCAGCCCGCAATCCCCTCGCGCGCCAGCCGCGCCGCAACCCAACTCAGCGCCGCAAACCGCTGCGCATTGTCAAACCAGTCGCCGTTCGGCCCGGAGTAAGGTCCGCCTTCGCGGTCATACAGATGCGGCGCATCCAGCAGCAGCACCGAAACGCCGCCCACCTCGCCCTCGAACACCCGGCCCTCGCCGCCCCACAGGCCCTGTTCCCACCAGACCTCGCGCCAGTCCGCCAGCCGGGGCCGCAGCGCGCGGTAGGCCGGCATCAGCACCTTCATCTCCCAGCCCAAAGGGGCCAGCGCGGCGGGCAGCGCGCCCACCACATCCGCCAGCCCGCCGGTCTTCACCAGCGGCACACATTCCGAGGCAACCGACAGCACCCGACCCAAAAGCTTCATGCCCTAGCCCCAATCATCTTCCGCAAATATCCCACGGGGGTCCGGGGGTGTGAAACCCCCGGCTGTCTTCAGCCCAGCTTGGCCGCCCGCGCGTCCAGCATGTCCTGCGTCACCAGCACGATGCCGCTGTCCGTGCAGCGGAACCACTTGGCATCCTCGACCGGGTCCTCGCCGACCACCAGCTTTTCGGGGATCACCACCCCGCGGTCGATCACGCAGTTCTTCAAGCCGGCGTGCCGTCCGACCGTCACATAGGGCAGCACCACCGAATATTCGAGCTTGGAAAAACTGTGCGTGCGCACCCCGGTGAACAGCAATGAGTTGCTGACCTCGGATCCCGAGACGATACAATTCCCCGATACCAGCGACGAGACGGCATAGCCCCGCCGGCCATCCTCGTTATGGATGAACTTCGCGGGCGGCACGATCTCGGCATAGGTCCAGATCGGCCAGGCGTTGTCGTACAGGTCCAGTTTCGGGATGAAATCGGTCAGGTCGATGTTGGCCTGCCAGAACGCGTCGATGGTCCCCACGTCGCGCCAGTAAGGCTCCGTCTCCAGCCCCGATTTGACGCAACTGTCGCTGAACTTGTGCGCCATCGCCTTGCCGCCCTTCACGATGGCCGGAATCAGGTCCATGCCGAAATCGTGGCTGCTGCTGTCGTCCTTCATGTCGCGGAGCAGCAGATCGCGCAGGAACGCCCAGTCAAAGACGTAAATCCCCATCGAGGCGAGCGCGTTCAGCGGATCGCCCGGAATGGCGGGCGGGTCTTTCGGCTTTTCCAGGAAATCCGTGATCCGCATGGTCTTG
>JANLQT010000574.1:0-1818 GCA_031368035.1 Rhodobacterales bacterium
CCAGCGCCAGCACCGCAAAGCCTGCCAGCAGCAACCCCCGCTTGCCGATCTTGTCCGCCAGCATCCCCACCGGCCACGAGGTCACGGTATCCACCGCATTCAGCACCACCAGCACCAGCGGCAAGGCCCATATCGCCAGCCCGGCATCCGAGGCGCGCAATATAAGAAACGCATCCGAAATCCGCGCCATGGTCATCAGCGTGGCAATGCCGATGGCCGCCAGCAACCCCGGTTTCAAGCGGCGCATCCCGGTCAGGGTCAGCGGCCATGTTCCGGGTTTGGCGTCCTTCATCTCTGGCTCGCGCACCGCGAAGATCAACACAGCAACTGCGATGGCCCCGGGCACGATGGCAAAAGCGAAGACTTGCGGGATCGAGGCCCCGGCCCACAGCATCAATCCCATTGCCAGCAGCGGGCCGGCAAAGGCGCCGAAACTGTCCATCGACTGGCGCAGGCCGTAAGCTGCTGACCGCGCCTCGGGCGGGACCATGTCGGCCAGCATCGCATCGCGCGGGGTTCCCCGGATGCCCTTGCCGAACCGGTCGGCGACTCGCGCGAACAGGATCGCATCGACGGACCCGGCCAGTGCAAAGATCGGCTTGGTCACGGCGGACAGGCCATAGCCAAGCACGGCCAAAGGCTTGCGCCGCCCGGTCCAATCGCTCAGCAGGCCCGAGAACATCTTGGTGATCTGCGCCGTGCCCTGCCCCAGCCCTTCAATCAGGCCGACCATCGCCGCCGTCGCGCCCAGCGTGCCGGTCAGATAGACCGGCAGCAGGGCATGGACCATCTCGGACGAGACATCCATGAACAGGCTGACGAGGCCAAGGGCGATCACGCTGCGCGGCATGGCGAAATTCATGGGGTCTCTTGCCCAAGCGCGAACCGGCCACTGTCGAGGGGACCTGCCCGATCAGCCACCCGCGAATTCTCGTCGCGGCACGGTCTGCGCGCTGGAATCGGCCAACAGGTCCTCCAGAAAGAACGCGGTGAGTTGCGCCCGGTTCGAAAGTCCGGATTTGCGATAGACCATCGTCGCATGCTGGCGCACCGTCGCCTCGGAGCAATTCCTCAGCGCCGCGATCTCGCGCTGCGACAGGCCCTTGACCAGCAGGCCTGCAACGTCCGCCTCGGCATCAGTCAGCGACCAGGTTTGGAACTGCGTGGCGATGGCGCGCGACAGGCCGGAGACCTGCGCAGAGACGGCAGAGCGCCAGCGCGCTCCTTCGCGCTGCGCCGCGGCAAGATCGCCCATCAATTCCAGCCGCTCGAGCCGGAAATCGCGGGTCTGGGCCGAGGTAAAGGCGGCCATCCCCACCGCCCCGGCCAAGAGAGCCCATTCGAATACATCGCCCATCAGGTGCAAGACATCGAAGGGCTCAGCCTTCCGCCACTGTTCGAAGGCGATCAGCGCCAGGAACAGCGCTGCGGCGATCAGGGTATATTTCGTGTGGGATTTCACGTCGTCCTCCATCGGGAAGGATGCCACGCGGGGCCTCCGCGCGCCATCCTGCTTGTGTCGGACAGGTCTATTTCGTGGCGAAATAGGCGGCCCCGCCGATGGTCTGGTTGCCGCTCTCCTCGATGGCCACCACCTCGACCTCGTAAAGCGATGCGGCGTCAAAGAAGGCAGCGGGGACCACGAAGGACGTGGTGTCCGGCGAGACATGCACATCGAAATTGGGGCGCGAGAAGCCGTGCGGATCCTCGTGGTTCCCTTTGTTGACCCAAAGCTGGTATGCTCGCAAAGTGACCGGCTTGCAGTCCTGGGACTCAGTCACCGGAGTCCAAGTTACGGTGACGTCACCGACATCGACG
>JANLQT010000584.1:0-9249 GCA_031368035.1 Rhodobacterales bacterium
GTTTCAAAACGTCAGCAAAGGCTTCGGCGGCAGGCCCGTCCTGCGCGATCTCTCCCTGACCGTGAAGGACGGCGAGTTTCTGGCGATCCTGGGCTTTTCAGGCTCCGGCAAGACCACGCTGATGAACCTGATGGCCGGGCTGACCTTGCCCGACCGCGGCGAGGTTCGCTTCAAAGGCGCGCCCGTGACCGGGCCGGGGCCAGAGCGGGGGCTGGTGTTCCAGTCCTATGCGCTGATGCCCTGGCTGACGGTCGAGGGGAATATCCGTCTGGCCGTCGATGCCACCCTGCCCGGCACCAAGGCGATCCGCGCGTCGGAAACCCGGCGCTACATCGACATGGTCGGCCTGACCCATGCCGCACAGCGCCGCCCGGCGGAACTGTCCGGCGGCATGCGTCAGCGTGTCGCCGTGGCCCGCGCCTTGGCGATGCGGCCCGAGGTTCTGTTGATGGACGAACCCCTGTCCGCGCTGGATGCCCTGACCCGCGCCAATGTCGCCTCCGAGATTGAGGCGATCTGGCGGGCCAACCGGCGCACCGCCGTGATGATCACCAATGACGTGGACGAGGCGCTGATCCTGGCCGACCGCATCCTGTGCCTGAACCCGGACGGCACGCTTGGCGCGGATTTCCCGGTGGCCCTGCCGCGCCCCCGCGACCGGACGACACTGGACCGCGACGACGTTTACAAGGCGCTGCGCGCAGAAGTGACGGCCTATCTGATGGACGTGGGCATCGCGGCTAAACTGCCCGAAACCCGGGCCTTGCCCGTCGTCACCCCGCGCCATGCCCTGCCCGGCGCCTATGCCCGTGCGGCCAATTCTCCGCTGGAAAGCCGCTATCTGCACTACTCGCAACTGCACAAGACCTATCCGACCCCGAAAGGCCCGCTGACGGTGGTGCAGGACTTCAACCTGACCCTGCGGCGCGGCGAATTCGTCAGCCTGATCGGCCATTCCGGCTGCGGCAAATCCACCGTCCTGTCGATGACCGCCGGGCTGACCGGCATCACCGAAGGCGCGATCACGCTGGACGGCACCCATGTCGAAGGCGCCGACCCCGAGCGCGCGGTGGTGTTCCAGTCGCCCAACCTGTTCCCCTGGCTGACCGCCAAACAGAATGTCGCGATCGGCGTGGACCGGGTCTATCCGAAGGCGACGCAGGCCGAGCGGCAAGAGGTGGTGGAATACTATCTCGAACGCGTCGGCCTGTCGGACGCGATGGACCGCAGCGCCGCCGACATGTCCAACGGCATGCGCCAGCGCGTCGGCATCGCCCGCGCCTTTGCCCTCTCGCCCAAACTGCTGCTGCTGGACGAACCTTTCGGCATGCTCGACAGCCTGACCCGGTGGGAGCTGCAAGAGGTGCTGATGGAGGTGTGGTCGCGCACCAAGGTCACCACGATCTGCGTCACCCATGACGTGGACGAGGCGATCCTGCTGGCCGACCGCGTGGTGATGATGACCAACGGGCCGCAAGCGACGATCGGCAAGATCACCGAGGTGAAACTGCCCCGCCCCCGCAGCCGCCGCGCGCTGCTGGACCACCCCGACTATTACGCCTACCGCGCCGAAGTGCTTGGATTCCTGTCGGAATACGAACACGGCCACCCCAAGAAGGATGCCGCATGATGACCCAGAACCTTGTTGTCATCGGGGCCGGCATGGCCTCGGGCCGGATGCTGGAACAGTTGTTCGAGACCGCTCCCGGGGCCTGGAACGTCACCCTGTTCAACGCCGAACCGCGCGGCAATTACAACCGGCTGATGCTGTCGCCGGTGTTGTCGGGCGAAAAGACCTATGACCAGATCGTCACCCATGACGCGGATTGGTATGCCGCGCACGGCGTCGATTGCCGCTTTGGCGAGGCGGTGGTGAAGATCGACCGCACCAACCGCGTGGTCTATTCCAACGCGGGCGGCGTGCCCTATGACAAGCTGGTCATCGCCACCGGCTCAGCCCCGTTCATCATCCCGGTGCCCGGCAAAGAGCTGAAAGGCGTCGTCACCTACCGCGACCTTGAGGACACCAACGCGATGATCGCCGCCGCCAGACCCGGCGCCTCGGCGGTGGTAATCGGCGGCGGCCTTCTGGGGCTTGAAGCCGCCGCCGGCATGGCCGCGCGCGGGGCCAAGGTTACGGTGATCCACATCATGGGCCACCTGATGGAACGCCAGCTTGATCCGTCAGCCGGTTATCTGCTGCAAAAAGACCTCGAACGCCGTGGCATCACCGTGCATTGCAAGGGCGCGACCAAGGCGATCCTGGGCCATACCCGCGTGGAAGCGGTGTTGCTGGAAGATGGCACGACCTATCCGGCCGATCTGGTCTGCATGGCCGTCGGCATCCGCCCCGAAGTGCGCCTCGCCAATGACGCGCATCTGGACGTGGGGCGCGGCATCACCGTCGATGACCAGATGACCACCTCGGACCCGGCCATCCACGCGCTGGGCGAATGCACCGAGCATAACAAGCAGCTTTTCGGCCTTGTCGCGCCGCTTTATGACCAGGCCAAGGTCTTGGCCGCCACGCTGGCCGGACAAGGTGCCGATTTCCGCCCGGTGCAGACCGCGACCAAGCTGAAAGTCACCGGTGTCGATCTGTTCAGCGCGGGGGATTTCGCCGATGGCCCGGGCCGCGAGGATATCGTGTTCCGCGATCCGGGGCGCGGCATCTACAAGCGCCTGGTGATCGAGGGCGACCGCCTGCTGGGCGCTGTCATGTATGGCGATACCGCCGACGGCAACTGGTTCTTCAGCCAGATCAAGACCGGCGCCGATATCTCGGCCCACCGCGACACGCTGATCTTCGGACCGGCCTTCCAGGGGGGGGCCCAAGCGGACCCTTTGGCAGCCGTTGCAGCCTTGCCGCCTGAGGCGGAAATCTGTGGCTGCAACGGCGTTTGCAAAGGCAAGATCGTCACCGCCATTCAGGGCGGCGCCATCACGCTGGACGGGGTCAGGGCGGCCACCAAAGCTTCATCCAGTTGCGGCACCTGCACGGGCCTGGTGGAGCAGGTGATGGCCCTGACCCTGGGTGATGCGTTCAAGGCCAACGCCAACCCGCCGATGTGCAAATGCACCGACCACACCCACGAAGATGTGCGGCGCCTCATTCAGGCCAAGGCGCTGAAATCGATCCCGGCGGTGATGCAGGAACTGGGGTGGAAATCGGCGGGCGGCTGCGCGTCCTGCCGTCCGGCGCTGAATTACTACCTGATCGCCGACTGGCCGCTGGAGTATCAGGACGACCGCCAATCCCGCTTCGTCAACGAACGCAACCACGCGAACATCCAGAAGGACGGCACCTATTCGGTCGTGCCCCGGATGTGGGGCGGCGTGACCACCCCCGCCGAATTGCGCGCCATTGCCGATGCTGCCGACCGCTACAACGTGCCGATGGTCAAGGTCACCGGCGGCCAGCGCATCGACCTTCTGGGCGTGCGCAAGGAAGACCTGCCCGCAATCTGGGCCGATCTGAACGAGGCCGGCATGGTCTCGGGCCACGCCTATTCCAAGGGCCTGCGCACGGTGAAAACCTGCGTCGGTACCGAGTTCTGCCGCTTTGGCACACAGGATTCGACCGGCCTTGGCATCAAGCTGGAAAAGCTGCTGTGGGGGTCCTGGACGCCGGCCAAGGTCAAGCTTGGCGTCTCGGGCTGCCCGCGCAACTGCGCCGAGGCGACCTGCAAGGACATCGGCGTGGTCTGCGTGGACTCGGGCTATGAAATCTCGGTCGCGGGCGCGGCCGGGATGGAGGTGATCGAGACCGTTCCCCTGTGCAAGGTCGCCTCGGAAGCGGAAGTGCTGGAAACCGTCGCCGCCTTTACCCAGCTTTACCGCGAAAATGCCCGCTACCTGCACCGCATCCACAAATGGGTGGCCAAGGTGGGGCTGGACTGGTGCCAGCAGCAGATTGCCGACCCGGCGATCCGCCGCGCGCTGTATGACCGTTTCATGGTCAGCCAGTCGGTCTATCAGGTCGATCCCTGGGCCGAACACGCTGCCGCAGCCGAACGGCCGAAATGGGCCGCCCTTGCCGATCTGACCCTGGAGGCTGCGGAATGAGCGGACCCTTTGACACCTGGATCGACATCGGCGCGCTGGAAGATATCCCGCGCCAAGGCGCCCGCGTGGTCAAGACCGCGCAGGGCTGCGTGGCGGTGTTCCGCACCGAGGCCGATCAGGTCTTTGCGCTCGATGACCGCTGCCCGCACAAGGGCGGGCCCCTGTCGGAAGGCATCGTGCATGGCACGGGCGTGACCTGCCCGCTGCATTCCTGGGTGTTCTCGCTGGAAACCGGCGTGGCCCAAGGCGCGGATGCGGGGCAGGTTGCCACCTATCCGGTGCGGGTGACCGCGGGGCGCATCCTGATGGACGGCCAAAGGCTGGCGCGGCGGGTGGCGGCATGATCGCAGGCGGGCCGCGCCTTCCCGCGCCCATCCGCACCACCTGCCCCTATTGCGGCGTGGGCTGCGGCGTCCTGGCCACGCCGGACGGGCTGGGCGGGATCGCGGTGCAGGGCGACCCGGATCATCCGGCGAATCTTGGGCGGCTTTGTTCCAAAGGCAGCGCGCTGGGCGAAACCATTGGGCTGGAAGACCGGCTGCTGGCACCGCGCATTCACGGCGCCGAGGCGAGCTGGGACGCGGCACTATCCCTCGTCGCGGAAAGGTTTGCCCGGACCATCGCCGAACACGGACCGGATTCGGTGGCCTTCTATGTCTCTGGCCAGATGCTGACCGAGGACTATTACGTCGCCAACAAGCTGATGAAGGGCTTCATTGGCAGCGCCAACATCGACACCAATTCACGGCTGTGCATGGCCTCTTCGGTCGCCGGCCATCGCCGCGCCTTTGGCACCGATACCGTGCCGGGCCTGTATGAGGATCTGGAACTCGCCGATCTGGTGGTGCTGACTGGATCCAACCTCGCCTGGTGCCATCCGGTGCTGTATCAGCGCCTCGCCGCCGCCAAGGCCGCGCGGCCCGAGATGCGGGTGGTCGTGATCGACCCGCGCCGCACCGCGACCTGCGATCTGGCCGATCTGCACCTGCCCCTGGCCCCCGGCAGCGACGCGGCGCTGTTCAATGCGCTGCTGGCCGCCATCGACCGAGCCGGGGCCACCAACCGGGATTTCCTGCCCCATGTCACCGGCTTTGACGCCGCGCTCGCCGCCGCCAAAGCCTCGGACCCCGCCCTGACCGGGCTTGACCCAGCGCTCATGGATCAATTCTGCCAGTTGTGGATCCGCGCCGAAAAGGTCGTCACCGTCTATTCCCAAGGCATCAACCAATCCGCCACCGGCACCGACAAGGTCAGCGCCATCGTGAACTGCCACCTTGCCACCGGCCGCATCGGCCGCCCCGGCATGGGCCCGTTCAGCGTCACCGGCCAGCCCAACGCCATGGGCGGGCGCGAGGTGGGCGGGCTGGCCAACATGCTCGCCTGTCACTTGGAGATCGAGAACTCCGCCCACCGCGACGCCGTGCAGAGGTTCTGGGCCAGCCCGGCGATGCCGGACAAGCCGGGGTTGAAGACGGTGGACATGTTCCGCGCCGTGGCTACGGGCCAGATCAAGGCGATCTGGATCATCCACACCAACCCGGTCGTCACCATGCCCGAGGCCGATGCCGTCGCCACGGCGCTGGCGGCCTGCCCCTTCGTCGTCGTCTCGGACGTGACGGCGCGCACCGATACCGCGCGGCTGGCGCATGTTCTGCTGCCCGCCACCGCCTGGGGTGAAAAGGAAGGCACCGTCACCAATTCCGACCGCACCATCAGCCGCCAGCGCCGCCTGCTGCCCAGCCCCGGACAAGCGCGCGACGACTGGCGCATGCTGGCAGAGGTCGGGCAAAGAATGGGCTTTGCCCCGGCCTTCGACTGGGCCGATGCGGCGGCGGTGTTTGCCGAACACGCGGCGCTGTCTGGTGTCGCGGGGGCACTTGGCAGCGATTTCGACATCTCGGACCTCGCCGGAATGTCGGCGCAGGATTATGCCGCTCTGATGCCCTTCACCTGGCCCCGGAACGCCCGGCAAAGCGGGGGCCGCTTCTTTGGCACCGGTCAGTTTCACACCGCCGACGGCCGTGCCCGGATGATCCCGGTGACGCCCGAACTGCCCCCGGTGGCCCACGCCGCCCTGCCCTTCCGCCTGAACACCGGCCGCATCCGCGACCAGTGGCACACCATGACCCGCACCGCCCGCGCGCCCCGGCTGAACCAGCATCTGGCCGAACCGTTTGTAGAGATGCACCCCAGCGATGCCGCGCGGCTGGGCATCGGCGCGGATGATCTGGTGCGCGTGTCGAACACCCTCGGTCAGGCAGTGCTGCGCGCACTGATCACCGACCGCGTCCGCCCCGGCGACGTGTTCGCGCCCATCCACTGGACCGCCGAGTTCGCCAGCGCCGCCCGGATCGACGTGCTGGTGCCGGCGAATGTCGATCCTGTCTCGGGCCAGCCCGCCAGCAAATCGGCCCTTGTGGCGGTGGACCGCTTTCCCGCCGTCTGGCACGGCTTTGCCGTTTCAGCACGCGAACCGGCGCCCAAGACCGACTATTGGGCGCAAAGCCGCACTTCGGCGGGCTGGCGCATGGAACTTGCCGGAACCGCGCTGCCGCCCGACTGGGCCGGTTTTGCGCAAGACCTGTTCGGCCTGTCCGGGGTGCAACCCTCGGTCGTGACCGATGGCACGCGCGGTCTGGTGCGGCTGGCCTTTCACGACGGCGAAAGGCTGGTGGCGGCGCTGTTCGCCGGCCCGGCACCGATGGCTTTGGCGCGCGACTATCTGGCGGGCCAGATCGGCAAACCGGCGCAGGTGCTGGCGGGGGTGCCAACGGGCGATCAGCCGGATCAGGGGCCGATCATCTGCGCCTGCCTGAATGTGGGGCTGAACCGAATCAAGGGTGCCATCGCCTCGGGCCAGGCCACCAGTCTGGCCGATCTGGCCACGCATCTGGGCGCGGGCAGCAACTGCGGCTCGTGCCGGCCCGAGCTCAATGCGCTGTTGCAGCGCCACCGGTCCAAGGAACCTGTCCAGTGATCTCATTCGCCCCAGACCATCCGCTGACCGGCCTTGTCACGGCGTTCCGCCATCTGGGCCAGGCGATCCGCGCCGTCCCCATCCTTCGCGCCGTCCCCATCCTTCGCGCAGACCCCGTCCTCCGCGCCGTCCCCGTCCTCCGCCGCCCTCCGGCGCAAAGCCGCGCCAGCCGGGGCCATGTCGTGCTGCTGGGCGCAGGCCCCGGCGCGGCCGATCTGATCACGCTGCGCGGGCTTCAGGCGTTGCAAGCGGCCGATGTGATCTTTTATGACCGGCTGTCAGACCCGGCCCTGCTGACCCATGCCCGCCCCGGCGCAAGGCTGGTGTCCGTGGGCAAGGCGCCCGGCGCGCACAGCCTGGCGCAAGACCAGATCAACGCGCTGCTGGTTCAAGCCGCGCAACAGGGCCTGCGCGCCGTGCGCCTGAAATGCGGCGATCCCGGCATCTTCGGCCGCGGCGCGGAAGAAGCCCAAGCGCTGGACGCCGCCGGCATTGCGTGGAGCGTCATTCCCGGCGTCACCGCCGCCTGCGCCGCCGCCGCCGCTGCGGGCAGCTTTTTGACCGAACGCGGCGTGACCGAGCGGGTGATCCTTGCCACCGGCCACCGCCGGGCGGGCGATGCGACCGACTGGGCACTCTGCGCCGCGCCGGGCACGACGCTGGCCTGTTACATGGGCGTCGCCTCGGCGGGGCGAATTCAGGCCGATCTGCACGCAGCAGGGTGGCCAGCCGATTGCCCGGTCGAGGTTGTCTCGCACGCGCAAACCGACCGGCAACGCCTGATGCGCGGCACGCTGACCGGGCTTTCGGCCCTTTGCGCCTCGCATCCCGACCTGAACCCGGCAATCCTGCTGATCCGCTGGCCCGCCGATCAGGCCCGGACAGGTGCCAAGGCGGCAGACAGCCTTCAGGTGGCGGCTGCCTGACCCCTGCGGCCTGACCCCCGCGACCTGACCCCTGCGGCCAGATCGGCGCCGCAAAGCCCCAAATCCCCGGGCTTGCGGCGGCGCGGACATTTGGGAATAACGGCAGCGTCAGGTGCCTCCTTGCGGAGGAGAATCGGGAAGTCGGTGCAAAGCCGGCGCGGGCCCGCCGCTGTATCGGGGACTTTCGGGCAATTGCCACTGGGGGACTGACCCGGGAAGGCGCCCGACGGGATGATCCGAAGCCAGAAGACCGGCCTGACATCATCGTGCCACGGGGTGGAGCCCGGGGGCACTCTGATCACGACGAGGCACGCCTTGACCGACACAAGTTCCACCCCCCACCTTGCCCGCAGGTTTGACGACGACGAACGGCAGGCGCTTTACGACATCATCAATGCCCGCCGCGACGTCAGAAACCAGTTTCTGCCGGACGCCATCGACCCGGCTGCCCTGAAACGCATCCTGGCCGCGGCCCATGCCGCGCCTTCGGTCGGCTTCATGCAACCGTGGAATTTTCTGCTGATCCGCGATCAAGCCCTGCGCGCGGAAATCCACCTTGCCTTTCTGGCTGCCAACGACGAGGCGGCGGACCTGTTTTCGGGCGACCGCCGGGCTTTGTACCAAACGCTCAAACTGGAAGGCATCCTGAAGGCGCCCCTGAACATCTGCGTCACCTGCGACCGCAGCCGTGGCGGACAGGTGATCCTCGGGCGCACCCACAATCGCGACATGGACCTGTATTCCACGGTTTGCGCGGTGCAAAATCTTTGGCTGGCGGCGCGGGCCGAAGGCGTCGGCATTGGCTGGGTCTCGATCTTCCGGCCCGACGATCTGCGCCGGATTCTGAACATTCCGCAACAGGTCGAGATCGTGGCCTATCTGTGCGCGGGACTGGTGGATGAGCTTTTTGTGCAGCCTGAACTGGAACTGAAGGGCTAGCGCCAAAGGCTTGACCTTGAAAGCCTGATCTACGAAGGCCGCTGGCCAGAGCAGGACGTGACGCCGCCGAAGTCAGAACCCTGACGTTCAAATCATGCCGCCCCCTTGGCCCGCGGTCTCCCGGACCAGTCTCGCAACAAAGGACGGCGCATCCCTGGGCAGCACCTGCGGCCCATATCCGGCGCGACCCGTCCGCTTCGGAACACGCCAGTCACGATCTTGCCGGCAACCCGCGCGCCCATTGCCGGCAAAGACACCATTTCCGGCACGTCTGCCGATGACATTCTGGCAAGGTAAGGTGGCAACGCCAGCATTTCCGCTGGCGATTGCGACGGCCATGGC